>CAZIQJ010000189.1:0-4746 GCA_964541285.1 uncultured bacterium
AACCGCGTATACCGAAACCGGCTTCCCAGCAGCCGGCCTTTCAGGTTTCAGACGGATCGAATCAATCTGCAAATCAACCCGCGCTGAAGCTCCTGAAAAACCCAGCCAGCACAGAAAAACCAGCGGCATCGCGCGTCGACATCCGGTTAATCGCATTCGATCCATGCCCCTATTTAACGTAAAAGAAGTGTTTTCCCTTAACATATTACTTCTTTCCCGTAAAACTCAAAGCACCTTTAGGATTCTCCAGGACCCGTCTGACTTCCTGGGGAAGCGCCCCGAATTCCCGGGCGACCCGGATGTACTCCGCGCACTCCTCATACCTCTCCGCCAGCAAAGCCTCTCTCAGGTACAAAAGTGCCGTCAACTTGACCGGATCCCTGTTTCCCTGCAGAACAACCGCCGCGGCAGGCCTTCTCCTCTGTAATTCCTGTCTCATAACTCCTCCTTGGGTTGAAAATAAAAAAGCCCATAACTGCTGAAGCAGCTATGGGCTTTTCGGTTATTTAAGGTTTTCTAGCTTACTTACGAGGCTGCTGAATCCTCCCTTAAAGCCCATGTGCTACGCTTAGGACAAGCGTAAAGCGGCCAGTGCATACGCATGGAAATAGCGCATACCGCATGGCTCGCGGCCTTCATGGCTTTATCAAAATTGGGAGTTGCTGTCTTCGTAAGCATGGTTATACTTTAACCAAAATGCGCGCGATGTCAACAGGGCGGTTTTAAAACCGGGCAAAAAAAGCCCGCAAACAAGCGCAGGAGCTTGGGTAACGCTATTTTATGAAAATTAAAAAAATATCCGCTTTTGCCGCTCTTATTGTTTTTTTTCTCGCTTTTCCTTCCGCCCACGCGGTCCAGCAAACCCGTACGGAAATGCCGGAACTTATTGATATCTCCTTCTGGCTCAATACGCAGGAACCCCCGACAAAAGCCAGTCTTAAAGGGCATGTTGTGCTGATTGATTTTTTTAACCCCAATACCGTGACATCGAACCAAAAAGCCGCCTTTCTGAACACCCTTCAGCTTAAATACGCGTCCTATGGGTTCAAGGTCCTCGCTATTGTGACCCCTGAATATCCTTTCGACACAGACAAAACGCTGCTGCTGGAGAAGATCAAAAAGCTGAAACTTGCGTTTCCGGTCGGCGTGGATATCAACCATACCCAGTGGAACGCATACAATAACCTGGCAAAATGTCTGCACTATCTCGTGGACGCTCAGGGGCGTATTTACGGAGTACGCTACCCCTCCGAGCCTTTCAAAAATACAGAGCACGATGTCCAGGAACTGCTCGTGCAAAGCGGACAGGACATGGAAGACCTGGAGCTTGAAAAGTTCGACCCGCCTACCGCGGCCATGACAGACACCATTTATTTGAACTCAAAGAAAATTTCCAGGCTGGGAAACGAAGGAAAGCTGCGGTCTGAGTCCGCTCAGAATTTCATTTTGCCGAAAGAACTCCAGATGGGCCTGTACTACCTGGAGGGTAATTGGAAAATTCAGGAGACGGAATTCGTGCTGGCGGAAGGGGGCGGCGCGCTGACCCTGGTCTGGGATGGACGGCCGGTTTACCTGCTGGCATCAAGCAAACACGAATCACCGATTCCGTCCGAAATCACCGTAGACGGAAATCCCCTGTCAAAAAAAATGAAAAGCAAACAGGTTATTATCGAGGGCGGGAAAAGCTATTTTTTTATCCAGGAGCCGGGGCTTTACGAGCTGAACCAACCCTTCCCCGCGGGCCGATACATCATGAAGATTGTATTTCAGGATACCGGCGTTCAGGCTTACAAAATCATCCTGACCGAAGCACTCAGGAAAGACGGCGTTTGAAATCAGCCCAGGGGAAATTATTTCCAGGGCATTCTGTATTCTTGCCCGGAACGTCATTGTGGCGAATGACATTGGCTGAGGAAATGCGGTAATAACTCTGCAGGGTCTTGACCAGAAAAACCAGGCTGTCCAGTTCGCGCTGGGTCACGCGGGTTTCGCTAAAATTCCCCACAAGCACAATCCCAATACCATGCTCGTTCATGCCCGCGGCATTTGCGTGGGCACCGTCCTGCTGCTTGATCCAGCGAGGCCCGACCTGAATCTGGCCGTCAGCTTTTCCTTCAGTGCCGTTATCAATTAAAAAGTGGTAGCCCAGACCGTTCCAGAACCCGCGCTGGTGATGAAGCTGGTCAATTGAAAAAGCATCGCCCGTATGGGTCGCGGTATGGTGAATCACAATGTGAGTCCAGCGTTTTGCCGGATAAAGCGGAATAACGGGCCGGGGGCCCATGGTGTTGGGAACCACCAGTTTCTGGCCCTTTTTAATTTTGGTGGGGTCGTCCAGATTATTGGCTTTCAAAAGCGTATTAATGTCAACGTCGTAGGTCTTGCTGATGCGCCAAAGGGTTTCAGCAGGTCCAACCACATGGTAAAGAGTCTGGGGAGTCTGGTAGAGAGTAGCACCGGTTACAGAAGTCAGGCGCGTGCCGGTGGAGGGCCTCACCATAGGGCCCGTGCCGCCGCAGCCTGCGAATACACTGATCAGTCCGGTCAAAAGCAGAAAACTAAGGGTTTTTCTTTTCATGAAGTTCAGTGAATATGTAACGCCTTCCTTTGCGTTTTCTTTAGGCACTTTCTTCGTCCTCTTCATCCTCGTCCCCGTCTTCAGGGGAGTTTTTTTCATTTGAATTCGCCGGGGAATCCATGGAATAAGCCGCCAGCGTCTTCTTGATCTCTTCGTTGGTAATGACCGCTTTTCCAAAAAGCCCCTGCGGAGCGGGCGGCGGCTCAGGAGCCGATGTTTCCGGAGGGGCCGGAGGCGGAGGGACCTCTTCATCCGCCGGACTTTCTATTTCAGCAGGCGGCGGCGCAGGCGCTTTCTTCTTGCGCCCACGGTCAAAACCCGGGCCGGACACTTCAAGCACTAAAACGCTGCGGATTTTACCCGCCCTTGATTCCGGCACCCATGCCGACCCGTAATACTCGCCCTGGGCGTTAAAACTTTTTCCGGACACAACGTCACGGGCGGCATAAAAATCCCCGGTCTCCATAAAACGGATTTCCATGAGCCGGAGCTTGTCGGTTTCCTGCCACTCCCCTTGAAAAACCAGCTTGTAACTTATCTCCTGGTACATGCCAGGGCCAATCTTCGGCATTTCGCGTTTGACGCCCAGCGAGCAGAAAACCCAGTACTCCCCGCTCTGAAAAAAACGGACATCCGTTTTATCTTTCGCGAACCCTGGAGACTGACAAAGAAAAAGACAAAGCAAAACACTCAAGAAAAAGCATATCTGCCCCTTCTTTCGCGTCTGCAATTTCATTTTTTCCGATAGTCAGTGACCTTTTTCTCAAAAATTTTCAGCCCCTTAAGAACATCCGGGCCAAGGTCCACAGCCGTAACAGGAAGCCCCTTGCTTTCAATCGCTTCCTTGTCGCCAAGCCCCTGGGCCGTCTTCAGCTGTCCAAAGCTGTAGACTTCTCCGGGAACTTTCATGTCTTTTCTGTCCTTGATGAAAAACTGGACAAAAACACCGTTAGGCGTTCCGCCTTTATAAAGCTGGCCAATGGAGTGCAGATACCGGGGGCCGAAACCCAAAAGCACAGGAACTTTATAGCGGGTGCGGATAACAGCCCTGATACGGTCGAACGCCCTCTGCGTCTGCGGCGAGCGGTCCAGATAACCAAGGAGCGCAATGTATTTTTTTTCCCGGACCTTGGAAAAAAGCTCGCCCGGCTCCAGTACGCGCACAGGCACCAGAGACCTTTTATCGAACTTTCCGGTTTTCTTGAACTGATCAAGAAGACGGCCCGTGGCATCCTTGCTTTCCTTGACGTTGGGTTCATCAAACGGATTGATTCCCATGACCACACCAGCCACGGAAGTCGCGATTTCCCAGCGAAGGAATTCCGCGCCCACAGCATTCGGGTCAGTCCAGTCAATCGTCATGACAGGAAAACCCGCCTTGGCCAGCGCCTTGGATTCGGGAGATTTGCCCAGAAAAACAAACGCTCGGTCTTTTCCGTACTGCGCCGGTTCCGCCGGTTCTTCCGTATCAATCGGAACCACGCCTTTTTTTTCTTTTCCGGTACTTTCAGCGACCAGCTGCTCAACCCAGGCGCCAAAAGGAAGAAAATGGCTCTTCCCCGCCAGCGTCAGCTTGTCAAAACCCTTCTCGGCAAGGACCGCCATTAAAATTCCCGGAGCGACCGCCAGATTCCTGGACAGGTCCTGGTTTTTTGAAAAAGCGGTAAAAAGATCATTCGCTGATTTAAGGATCGCGCGGGCATCCAGGCCCAGCAGCGAGGCGGGAACCATTCCAAAAAGTGATAGCGCGGAGAACCGGCCGCCCACATTCGAAGGATTGATGAAAATGCGGCGGAATTTTTTCTCTACCGCTGTTTTCTGCAGTGAGGAGCCTTCATCCGTAATGGCCAGAAAATGGCGCCCTGCGGCCTCAAGAGAAGCGTTCTTGCCGTAAGCCGTCTTGACCTTCTCATAAAAATAGCGGTACTGCGAAACAGTCTCCACGGTTCCGCCGGATTTGCTGGCCACGATAAAAAGCGCCTTTTTGAGGCGAAGTTTTTTCTCAACCTTCAGGATTGAATAAGGATCCGTGGTGTCCAGCATGTAAAAATTCGCGATTCCCGACTTCTTCCTTTTGCAGATCAGACTGAGCACTTCAGGCGCAAGGCTGGAGCCGCCCATTCCAAGAAGAACCAGGTCTTCAATCTTGTCCGCTCTGACTTCCACGG
>CAZIQJ010000190.1:0-4732 GCA_964541285.1 uncultured bacterium
CTGCTACCTGCGTAATGATGACATCTGTGAGCGTGGGGCCTGCGTTGGAGCCTCCGGTCGGCAGGTTCCTGGTGAAGTCAGCGGAGATGACTGCCTTGATCCAGAGCTTTCCGCTCGACTCTTTGTTCTCGGGTTCTTCAAATGTGAAATGGCTCTGAGTCGTCCAGGTTTCTCCGTTGCTGTAATTCGTGATGACGGGCCATTGGACGATTCCGGGGTTGTCCTTGATTTTCAGCCGCATGTCTGCCGCGTCGCCGGCATCACTGGTCTTTTCAGCTGCGTTTCCGCCGGCAGCGCTTGAGCTTTCCTCAGACGGCTGGCGCATTTCGGAGCGTTTCTTGCCGCGTTTTTTGTTCGGTGAATAAGGTTTTGAAGCAAGCGTGCTGACGCCGCGCCAGACAAGACCCGCGAAAATCCCCAGAATTCCAAAACCCAGAAGAATGGGGAGGCGGTAAACCTCAATATGCGTCACTTCATCCCGGTCTTCGCCCTTCAGGATTTCCTTGTGCCGAAACTCGGAAAGCTGGGTCAGTTTCTCAAAGACCCGGGGATGCTGGCGCATGCCCGCGATCCAGGCGGCGCGCACCCGGCGGGGGTCGAAATTTTCCGCGGCAAGCGCATCGCGCAGGTTTTTCAGCGCGGCTTCTTCAGGGGTCAGGACTTTGTTGTTCAGGCTGAGACGGCTCCATTCGGCCGTGCGCTCAATGGCCCAGATTGTGGAACGGCGGCTCAATTCTTCATTCGCGGCCGCGGCGATGGACGTTTCACTGACTCCCGCCTCAAGAAGAAGTTTCTTTAATTCATGACGTCCAAGCGCCAGATCCTGCACTTCAAAATCCGTCAGGGTTCCGAGCAGGGTGCGGAAAGCCAGGCGGCTGTTACCTTCGGCGCCGGGCGTCAGGATTCTGGGACCGGACAGGCGGGCAAGTGCCTGCTGGAAGACCGCGAGTTTTTCAGGTTTCGGTTCGTGTGAATCACGCAGTTTTCCCGCTTCTTCAATGACCGCATTGTGAACGTCTTTATTGAAAAGCTGAAGAATAAGGTCCGTGTCCCTGGTGTGAACAATAATTCTGGCCAGAATGAATTTTGCTTCCGCGCTTTTGTCGGCCAGCAGACGGTTCACGGCCTGGCCCCGGCGTTCCCTGTACTTCCCGTTGTTTTCAAGTTCAGAGATGGTCAGGAAACGCTCAAGTCCGTGCAGGTTCAGGCTCTGGATGTAGTCCCGCTGGCTGGCATTGTCCAGACGCTTGAAAACAGGGTCCGAGAGAATCGGGCCTTCGGAAAGCGTCAGGACGGTCAAAGGCTGCGCTTTGCCGTTTGCCGCAGCCGCTTCCAGGGATTCATATTCTTTCAGCGCGCGGTCGTAGATAAATCCGCTGATCCGGCTTTTGAAATTTTCTTTTGGATCCGACGTGGTCAGTACCCAGGGGGAATGGGCGAGCCATTTTCTGTCTTCGGAATCATTTTTTTCAGCGCTGTGGACCCGTTCCCAGATTCCAGGCTCCTGGATCCGGCCCGCGATCCAGGCGTCGTGACGCTGCGCATAATTGACTTCTTTTGAATCTTTTTGGGGGCCGCCCAGCGTCCATCCGGTATGGAAGGCGAGGTCCGCGAAAACGGCGTTTCTTACCAGGGCCGCGGCATTTTTATGGCCCGCGGCTTCAAGCGACCGGGCAAGCGCCATTTTTTCTTCGCGTGTGCGCCAGAAGTCACTTGCAAGAACTTTGCGTACAACAGGCGCGGTCTTTACATTCCAGACAGCATGATCCAGAACCAGGAGGGAAATAAAAAATTCCTGGGCTTCAGCCCGTTTTGGATCGGCCGGCGCGAGCTGCACGAGACGCTTCAGCGCGGTTTCGTCGGTTTCAATCAGCTCCAGAATATGCTCGCGGCTGAGTTTGGTCATGTCCAGCTCAGGGGCTTTTGCCTGGAGAGCGCGATGAACGGAAATAAGGTCGGAAACGCGGCGCTGATCAAGAAGGTAATCCAGCGCCATCTGGGCGGTGTCCGCGGTTCCGTGCAAAAGGATGTGCTGAATATCGCCCACGGGAATCTTCTGGTTTTGAAGAAAGATCCGCATTTTGCCGCGACGTTCTTCTCCGTTTGACTCTCCGAGAATCCGCTGGATCTCGGGATTGCCGGATTTCACGGCGCTGGGATCGATTTCTCCGCTCTGTTCTTTTACCTGCGCGGGAGTCAGCGCGGGTTCCGGCTTTCTTGCTTCCGGGGCGGGCGTGACGACCCTGGGCGTTTCCAGAGCATTGATCAGCAGTCTGCGGTCTTCATCCGTCGCGGCCGGGACAAAGCGCACCGGGAAAATCGGGGGAAGGGACTTGATTCCCGCGCCCCGGTAAGTCAGGTCAATAAATCTTTCGTGCCGTGCGTAATTCGCGCGCAGCCAGTCCTGGGCCATGCGGTCGTTGCTGTAAATAACCTGGATGCCGTATTCGCGGTCCGCGAACCACAGTTTGGGGCTGCTGTTGGTTTCGATCAAGGCTTCCTGATAGCGGCCCTGGTCTTCGTCTTTGCCTCTTTTTCCAAGCTCCTTGTTCAGCTGGCGGACAACGCCCAGTGTTTCTTCGCCGGTCGATGCTCTGCGTACAATGACAATGTCGCCGATTTCCACGGGGATAGTTTTTTCGATCTTGTGGTGAATGAAAATCTGTGGAGTCAGGATATGGGCCACGGGCCGGTCATGCACGGCCTGGCCTTCAGCGTTGGGGCTGAGGTACAAAAGGCCTCCCTGGGGAGCTTTGGAATCCATGAACCGGATTTTATTCAAAAGCTCCCGGATCATGATGAAGTCTTCAGCGAATCTTTTGACTTCGGCCGGAGCAATAGGGGCCGCTTTCATGGCGATCAGTTTTTGAATATTTTCAAGGTACGCCCGCGCGGATACCGCGAAGTCTTCTCCCTTGGCGGCCAGCGCCTTGATGCGTTCACGGTCGCGCGCGGCGACTCCCGCAATGACCTGGTCCGGGCCGACCCACATGGCTTCTTTTTCATTGAAGGACACGCGCCCCACGGCCTCAGCGGGCTGAATGTTCACGCGGACGCGCTCATCAAATTCCGCGTAGGACCGGATCAAAGAACCCTGGGGGAGTTTTCCGGAGTAGGAATCCACGCCTTCCCGAGGCTGCAGTTCGAGTGTGAAATCAACAGGCGCGGGCCGGTTGTTGACTGTGTTCCAGTCGAAAATGGCGCCATCTGACATCAGGTTAAAAGTCAGCAGAAGTTTTCCGTCCAGACGCGGCTCCACGGTCAGGTGGATAATCCGGGCTCTTTCAGTTTTTCCGTTCAGGGTAACCGTGATGCCCGCGCGCGTCATGTCGTACTGCTGCCAGACGTAAATAGGAACCGCCGCGCGTACGGTCAGGCGGTGCTTGCTTTGCGCGCGCGCAAGAATCGTTGTAGAGGCTGCGGTTCCTACAGGGCGCTGGCCGTAGCCGGGAAGGATCCAGCCTTCTTCTCCTTCACGGAAAGGAACCCGTATTTCGCCAAAGACGGAAACTTCCTGCGCGTCATTGTAGTTGCCGATCTCGCGCATCAGGATGATGCTCTTGTTGTACAGTTCCTCGCCTTTTGAAACAACGCCCGTGTTGTAGAGTTTTGAGTAACGGCGGTCAATGTCCTTAAGGTAGCCGACAAGTTTTCCTGTGTCCGTGGCTTTTGACTCCGTCGAGGGACGTTTGAGTTTGAGCAGCGGCGCGCCGCCCTTGACCGGGAAAGCCTTGCTTCCATTCTGCCAGTCCGTGCTTTTGATCCCCGATGCCGGATCTACTTCCACGTAACCTTCTTTTTGGGCGCGCAGAGGAACCGTGATTTCTCCCGGCTCTGAGTCGAAGAGAAGGGGGGATTGATTTTCAAATTTAAGCGTCATTGCCCCGGCGGCCAGAGGCGCGTCTTTTTTATCCCCGTCCTTTCTGACTTCGGCGGCCGGGTTTTCAGGCCAGGCTTCAGGTGAAAATGGCGCGGTGACGCGCGCGACCTGCTGATCAGGAGTTTCGGAGGTGATGCTTCCGGTCCGGGAAAGCAGGTAACCGCCGGCAATCAGGGCCGCAGTCACCATCAGCGCGGGCAGGACCTTTTGATTAAAAGGAAAGCTTGAAGCCACAGACGGAATCCAGCGAAGAGGAATGGTCAGGATTGCCAGGCCGTAGGTGAAGATGCGGGGGAAGAAATATCCCACGGCAATGGAGATGTACCCCAGCCAGATGATAAACGTCAGCAGCGGAAGCGGCGCGATCTGGAGCCACAGGGCGGCGAAAGCCGCTCCGCTTACGAGGGTCAGGAAAAGAGCGCGAAACGCGGTGCGTTTCATCCAGGCGTCCCAGGAAATTCTGGAAGCCTTTTTGGAAGGCTCCTGCAGCGCAATCAGGATCGAGACCGCGGCGCCCAGGATTCCTCCCCAGTAAAGGATGTGAAGCACGTTTTGGCGGACCCATGCAAGGACCGCGGGAAATCCGGGCCAGTTGATGTTGATCTGCAGAAGAGGCAGCGCGACATACAGGACTGCGCCAATGGCCAGCGCGGTCGCGATTACGGCCAGCCATGTGCTCGAGCCTGAACCGGACGGCTCCTGCGTCTTCGCCGGGGCCGGGGCAGCGGTTTTTTTGATGCGGGCCGGAGGCATGACCGCGGTTTTGGAGGTCAGTTCAGTGAGATTATGGGTGGTGCTTCCGTCATTAAAGGTAAAGGAATACGAAACTGCGGAACATGTAATTTTTCCGTT
>CAZIQJ010000191.1:0-4718 GCA_964541285.1 uncultured bacterium
TGAAGCCGCTTACTTGATGGAAGAGGGTGTTTCAGCTGAGCGAATTGACGCGGTGGCGGAAAAATTCGGCATGCCCATGGGGCCTGTGGAGCTGGTGGACCAGGTTGGCATTGACGTTGGCTACAAGGTCGCGCATGTGCTTCAGGATGCTTTTGGCGCGCGCATGAAAGTCGCGAAGATCCTTGAAGACGCCAAACAAAAAGGCCTGCTGGGCAAAAAGTCCGGCAAGGGCTTCTATATTTACAAGGGGAAGGCCAAGTCTCTGAATATGGATATGCGCCCCATGCCCAGCATTAAAATTATTTCGGATGAGGATATTTTAAAGCGCATGATTTACATCATGATCAATGAAGCCGCCCGCTGCCTGGAAGAAAAAGTCGTGGACGGGCCGGCCACGGTGGATATCGGAATGGTCATGGGTACGGGCTTCCCTCCTTTTCGAGCGGGTCTGCTTCATTACGCGGATTCCGTGGGAACAGAACACGTGCTTCGCGAGCTGGAACGGTTCCAGAGGCAGGTCAACAAGGAACGCTTTGAGCCGTCCGCGTTTTTGCGCAGCCTTGGTGAAAAAGGCCGGAAGTTTTATTCGGCTTGAGGGATTGCCGGCTGGCATTCCTTTTGTGTTTCAGGTAACCTTGAGGTGACCATGAAAACGCCTCTGACGATCGGCGAATACCTCATCAAGCGTCTTTACGAACATGGCGTCCGTCATGTCTTCGGCATCCCCGGCGATTACGCCCTTTCCTTTTTTCATCAGCTGGAAGAAAGCGATCTTGAAGTGGTCAACACCTGCGATGAGCAGGGGGCCGGCTTTGCCGCGGACGCGTACGCGCGCATCAAGGGCATGGGTGCGGTTTGCGTGACTTACTGTGTTGGCGGGCTGAAGGTCGCCAACACCACGGCCGAAGCCTTCGCGGAAAAATCCCCGGTTGTGATCATCAGCGGCGCGCCCGGCACGCATGAGCGCGCCAAAAATCCCTTGCTTCATCACAAGGTCAAGGAATTCGACACGCAGTTCCGCGTGTTTGAACAATTGACCGCGGCTTCCACAGTCCTGCATGATCCGGAAACTGCTTTTCGCGAAATCGACCGCGTGCTTCACGCGGCGGTAACGTATAAGCGGCCGGTCTACATTGAATTACCTCGTGACATGGCCACGGTTCCGGGCGGTTCGGCCGCGCCATTGCCGGAAGCGGCGCGCGCAAGCGATCCTTCGGCGCTGAGTGAATCGCTTCGTGAAGCCGTGGAAATGATCAACTCCGCGCGCAAGCCCGTGATCCTGGCAGGCATCGAGCTTCACCGCTTTGGCCTGCAGCGTCAGCTGCTGCGGCTGATTTCAAAAACCAATATTCCCGTGGCTTCCATGCTGCTGAGCAAGTCCGTGGTTTCCGAGCGCCTGCCTGTTTATCTGGGCGTTTATGAAGGTTCCATGGGCAGGGAGAGTGTGCGTGAATATGTGGAAACAAGCGATTGCCTGATTCTTCTGGGCGCGCTTCTGAGCGATGTGGACCTGGGGATTTTTACGGCCAATCTGGACCCGGCCTGTTCCGTTTATGTGACAAGCGAGAAAACATCCATCAGATTTCATCATTATGAAAATATCCGGCTTGAGGATTTCTTGAAAGGTTTGATTGACGCGGAAATTCATCCGCGAGGGACGGATGAGATTCCTCATCCGGAACCGCCTCCGGAGTTTTCTGTTATTCCCGGAAAAAAGATTACGACGGCGCGGCTGTTTCAGCGGCTGAACTCTTTTTTGGACGACACCACGGTCGTGATCGCGGACCCGGGAGACGCCATGTTTTCAGGCGGCGATCTTTTTATTCATGGAAGCACGGAATTTATCTGTCCCGCTTATTACACTTCGATGGGCTTCGCGGTCCCGGCCAGCCTGGGGGCGCAGCTGGCCAATCCAAAACTCAGGCCGCTGGTGCTGGTGGGTGACGGAGCTTTCCAGATGACCGGTATGGAGCTGGCCACTTCCATCCGGTTTGGGCTCAACCCCATTGTCGTGGTCCTCAATAATAGAGGCTATGGAACAGAAAGGCCCATGCAGGAGGGGAAGTTCAACGATATCCTGAACTGGAACTATGATGAGCTCCCCAGGCTTTTGGGCGCGGGGCGGGGTTTTTCCGTCAAGACCGAGGATGATCTTGAGAAAGCATTGACCGCCAGCCTTCGCCATCTGGAGGGATTTTCCATCCTGAATGTCCATCTGGACCCCCACGATATTTCGCCTGCCTTGCAGCGTTTTACCCAGTCCCTGGCAAAAAAACTGCATTAAATACCCGTTTTTTCCCGGAAATACCCCGCTTCTAGATGCCCTCTGAGGACTTTTTGTTTGACACTTCTTTTGCGGCTGTGCTATCCTCTGCCCGTTCAACAACTTCCCGAGGATTCCCAAATTAAAAAATCAGCAGTTCTGAATGACTGGAAGGCGAAGATCGCGATGATCCTTATGATCACGCTGATGCATCCTCCTTTTCTTTCAGCTGCCGGAAATTCTTCTCTCGAACAGGGGATCGCGCTTTATCAGCGTGAAAATAATGACGAAGCCGCCGCGCTTCTTGAAAAGGCCCGCAAGGAAGATCCCGCCTCAACGCGCGCGGCCTATTACCTCGGCATCACTTACAAGCGTCTTCAGCGGTATCCCGAAGCGAAAAAAAACCTGCTCGACGCGGTCACCAAAAATCCCAAAATCAAAGAAGCCCTTCCCGAACTCATCGAAGTCCTTTATGAGCTGGGCGATGCGGATGAAGCCGCAAAATGGATTTCCACCGCTGAAGAGCAGGGGATCCGTCCGGCGCAGACCGCTTTCCTTAAAGGGCTTGTTCTGATGAAAAAGGGACAGTCTTCAAACGCCATCGATTCCTTCAACAAGGCCAAGGAACTTGACCGGGCCATGATCCAGTCCGCGGATTATCAGATCGGTCTGGCTCACGTCAGGGAAAGATCTTTCGGCGAAGCGCGCAAGGCTTTCCAGGAAGTTATTTCCCTGGATCCGAATTCCGACATCAGCCAGTATGCTGACGAGTACAGCAAGGCGCTCGCGTCCAAAGCGGATTCTGAAAGACCTCTTCATTTTCGGGCGGGATTTTTCACTGAATGGGACACCAACGTCATTTTGAAGCCGGGCGATACCGCGTCAGTCAATGACATCGGCGATGAAGGCGATTTCCGCGAAGTGGTCACGGCAGGCGCGGATTACACCAAAAAGTTTTCCGACCAGTTCAGCCTCAAGGGCGCCTACGATCTTTATTATGCCAACCAGACGGACCTGAATGACTTTGACGTTTCCAGCCATACCTGGAGCCTGACGCCGTCCTGGACCACCAAGAAAGCCGTGTTCAGCGTTCCTTTCATATATAACTTCACGCTGGTCGATTCCAACGAACGCTTTCTTTCATCTGTTACGAGCAATCCGCTGGTGAACTTCAAAATCACGGACAGGCAGATCGGCCAGCTCGGCATCAAGTTTCAGATCCAGGATTATTATTCGCGCATCGCGGATGGAGCTGAAGACCGCGATGGTTTCCGCGTGGCCCCGGGCGCGGGATGGTTTTACCTTTTCCCGGAGAACAAAGGGTCTGTGGGCCTCCGCTATGAATTCGATATCAACAACACGGACGGCAATAACTGGGACTATGTCGGCAACCGCCTTACGCCGAGCATCCAGTTTCAGGTGCCGCATATTGAAAAGCTGCGAGCCACGCTTGCTTCGGACCTTTTCTTTCAGAGCTTCCGTCACTCGCACACGGTTTTCGGGCAGAAGCGCGGCGATCAAGGCTACACGCTTTCAGCCCTTCTTTCCTATGAGCTGACCAAGAACTTCGACCTGCAGTTCCGTTACACCTATGTGAAGCACGTTTCAAATCTTTCTCTTTACGACTATGATCGTAATGTTTTCAGTACGGGCGTCAGCGCTCAATTCTAATTAAAAGGAGGGTCATCCCATGATGACTCGTCGTTTCGTCTCCGCAATTCTTGTTTTTGGAATGGTTTTTTCCGGCATTCCGCTTGCGCCTGCCGCGCCCGCGGTTTCTTCACTTCCTGCGGGAGTGGGGCTTTTGACTTATGTCGAAGGCCGCGTTGACCGCAATTCCGGCACGGACTATACGCCCATGATCAAAGAAGAGCTGGTTTCTGTGGGGGATACCATCCGTACCAAGAGTTACTCGCGCGCGGAAATCGTGTTTCATGACAAATCCGTCCTGCGTATCGGCGACAACAGCCAGGTGCAGATCAAGGACTATGCCCTTAACGGAGACAAGCGTGAGAACGCCCGTCTTTTTGTGGACCGGGGCAAGGTTCGTGTTATGGTTTCCAAGTCCAATACCGGCGAAACCAATTTTTCCATTGATACACCCAATGCTGCCGGAAGCGTTAAAGGCTCCGACATCTGCGTTTCTTTCCTGAAATCTTCTACCTCTATTCTGGCGCTTCAAGGCGAAATCCAGGCCAAGAGCGTTGAGTTTCCCGAAAAGGAAATCAAGATCCAGAGAGGAACCACCGCTTATGTTCCTTATGGAAGCGCGCCTTATGCTCCGCGCCCGTACCTGACTGCGGAACAGAAAAAATTTGAGAGCGACACAAACCCCCGTCCTGCCAATCCTGACATGAGCGGTGTGCGCAAGGCCGTTATTGCCCGTATGGTGGGTCCTGTCCGTGTCCGCGCAAAAGGCGCAGCTGAGTGGCATCCTGACGCAGTCAAGGAAGTC
>CAZIQJ010000192.1:0-4714 GCA_964541285.1 uncultured bacterium
GACGCGAGTATGCAGGGGACCATTACTTTTAAAGACCCGGTGAACCTCAGAATCAACGGAAGCTTTGAGGGCAAGCTCGATACACGGGGCAGCCTGACTATCGGGGAAAATGCCAAGGTCAAGGCCGCCATCCAGGGCGACCGCATTATCGTCGCGGGTAAAATTACCGGCGATATTCACGCCGCGCACAGCCTTGCGGTTGTTTCGCCTGCCGTGATCCAGGGCAATATCACCACGCCCCGGCTGAGCGTTTCCGAAGGCGCCGTCCTTGAAGGCCAGATCACCATGCTGAATGTCCGCGGAGCCGGTGAGGCCCCGGATGTCACCATGACCCTGCGCGATGTGGCGCAGTATCTTGAGGTCGAATCCAAAATCGTGGAAGAGTGGGCCAAGCAGAGAAAAATGCCCGGCCGCAACGAAAACGGCAACTGGCTTTTTTCCAAGGCCGCCGTGGACCGCTGGATCCAGGAAGAAAACGCCCGGGTCTGACCGCCGCCGCGGGCCGGTGTTTTTCAAGCCCACAAAAACCGCAGGCAAAAGGTTGAGCTTTTATGGATAACATGCTGACGGTCGAGGAAGTCAAAAACTTCCTTGGTGTTGAACAGGCTGACATTGAAAAATTCCTGAAAACAGGGAAGCTTCACGCGTATAAAATCGGCGGAACTTACCTGCGTTTCAGGAAAGAGGAAGTCCTGACGCTCCGTTCCGAGCTTTTTCCCAAAAAAAAAGGCGGGGCAAAAGTCTCGTTTTTTTCACGGATCGCGGATTTCTGGCGTTTCAATAATTTCTACATCATCTCTCTCCTGATCGTGATCGGGCTGGCTTTTCTCGCGCTCCGGTCTTCCTGAAAGTATGCGGATTTCCCAGGGCGTTGATATTTCCAGCGTCAGCCGGATGCAGGCTGCTATTGAGAGGCGGGGAAAACGTTTTTTGAACCGCATTTTCACTCCCGCCGAACAGGCTTACTGCGAATCCAAGCGCATGAAATACGAGCATTACACCGCCCGCTTCGCGGCCAAGGAAGCGGCCATGAAAGCTTTTGAAATCCGCCGCGAAAATCGCTACCGCTTCCGGGAAATCGAAGTCCGGCGTCAGCCCACCGGCAAACCCTTTATCTATCTTTCTCCGGCTTCGCGCAAACGCTTCGGCGTTTCCGCCAAAAAACAGATCGAGCTTTCCATGGCGCATGAAAGGGAATTCGCCATCGCAACCGTTCTTGTGGTGGAGTCCTGATGCGCTTTCTCATCGTCAACGCGGACGACTTTAACCTGACTCCCGGCGTTAACCGCGCCATTCTTGAGTGTCATGACCGCGGGATCCTGAGCAGCACTACATTCATGGCCAACCTTCCTGTGGATGCCCGCGCCGTGCGGGAGCTTAAAAAACGCAAAAAACTTGGCGTTGGTATTCATTTGAATGTCACGCTGAAAACTCCGCTTTCCCGGCCGGAAAAAGTCCGTTCTCTGATGGGCGCGGAAGGCCGCTTCCGGAAATATCCGGAGCAGACTTCAAAGCTTCCGAAGGCTGACGAACTCGCTCTTGAATACGCGACCCAGATCGAGTTTTTTAAAAAGATTTTTGGCCGCATGCCCACGCATTTGGATACACACCATCAGGTCCATAATTTCCCTTTTTTTCTCCGCGTGCTTTGCCGTGTTGCCCGTTACTACAAGCTTCCTGTGCGGCGCTCTACTCTGATGCGCCAGCCTGGTATCATGAAAGAATGCGGCGTGCGTACGCCGGATCATTTTTTCGGCAATCTTTCACCGCAGGGGTTCTGGACCGCGGAGCCGCTTGAAAGCCTTCTGCGGAATCTTCCGGCCGGCGTCAGCGAAATCATGTGCCACCCGGGAATCGTTGATACGGACCTGAAAAGCGTCAGTTCTTTTACAACTGGCCGGGCCGTGGAGCATGCGCTTTTTTCTTCTTCCCGCTTCCGCCGGCTTCTGGCGGACATGCCGGTCCGGCTGGGGCATTACGGGCTGTGCTATACTTGAATACACGGATAAAAACAACGCTGACAAGGGTTTATGAAAATTCTTCTTACCAATGATGATGGAGTGCATGCGCCGGGCCTGAAGGCCCTGGCTGCCAGCATGCCGTCCGGCGCAGAAGTGGTCATTGCCGCGCCCGCGACCCAGAGGTCCGCTTCCAGCCACGCCATCACGCTTGGCCAGAAACTCCGCGTGGAGGAAGACATGGCCGGAAACATGCGGAGATTTTCCATCCACGGAACGCCCGCGGACTGCGTTAAGTTCGCGCTGGCCGGGATCCCTGATTTTTTTCCGGACCTGATTGTTTCCGGCATCAACCAGGGCGCGAACACGGGGGTCAGTGTTTACTATTCAGGCACCATTTCCGCGGCCCGCGAAGGCTTCATCAACAAGGTCCCGGCCGTGGCGGTTTCTCTTTGCGACCATTTTTCTCAGGATTTTACAGGCAGCCAGATTGTGACGCGCCAGATCACGGAAGGCTACATGGCAGGGCAGTTCCCGCTGGATGTCATGCTCAGCGTCAATGTTCCTTCACTTCCTTTTGACAAGATCAAAGGGATCAAGATCACCAAGCAGGCGGCCTCGCACTTTGTGGAAGAGTTTCTTCCTGAAAAGGCCCATGACGGAAAAAAGGTTTTCACGCTGGCCGGGGAAATCGAGATTTTTGATCCGGACGGCACCAGCGATGAGGAAGCCGTGCTTGAAGGGTATGTTTCTATCACGCCGCTTAAAATCGACCTGACCGACTACCGTTACATGAAGCATTTGCAGGAATGGACCCGGAGTTTGAAAGGAAACAGTTAGTTTCCGCTGTTTCCAGGCCCCGGTCCGTTAAAAAGGAGGGGTTATGAAAGCTTACCGGAATTACATTGACGGAAAGTGGATCCCATCTTCAGGCGGCCGCAGTTTTGAGGACCGCAATCCCGCCAACACCAAAGACCTGATCGCTGTTTTCCCCGAATCCAACGCCGACGATGTCGCCAAAGCCGTTGCCGCCGCGGAAAAGGCCTACGCCTCCTGGCGTCTTGTGCCTGCGCCCAGACGCGGTGAAATGATCATGCGCGCCGGACTTCTGCTTGAAAAAGAAAAGGAAAAACTGGCGCAGCTGATGACGCGTGAAATGGGCAAAGTGCTCAAGGAAGCGCGCGGGGATGTCCAGGAAGCCATTGATATGGCTTATTACACCGCCGGCGAAGGCCGCCGGCTTTTTGGCAAGACCACGACCAGCGAGCTGAAAAACAAGTTCGCCATGTGCGTGCGAATGCCCATTGGCGTCTGCGGGCTGATCACGCCGTGGAATTTTCCCGTGGCCATTCCGTCCTGGAAAGTTTTTCCCGCGCTGATTTGCGGCAACACACTTGTCCTGAAGCCCGCGGAAGACACACCTCTTTGCGCTCATGAGTTTACCCGGATTCTGGCTGAGGCTGGATTGCCTCCGGGTGTTTTGAATATGGTCCATGGAGGCGCGGCCGCGGGCGAAGCTCTGGTGCACCATCCCAGGGTCCGTCTGATTTCTTTTACCGGGTCTTCCGAGGTGGGAAGGATCGTGGCCCAGCATTGCGGCCGGACGCTGAAACGCTGCTCGCTTGAAATGGGCGGAAAGAACGCGCAGATCGTTATGGCGGACGCGGACCTCGACCTTGCCGTGGAGGGAGCGGTCTGGGGCGCTTTTGGAACCACGGGCCAGCGCTGCACCGCGACTTCGCGTATTTACATTGAGAAAAAAGTGTTCGCGCCATTCCGCGCGGCCATGATCCGAAGGGCCAGAAAAATAAAAATCGGGAATGGGCTGGTCAAAGGCGTGGAAATGGGGCCTCTTATCAATGAGGTCCAGCGCCACCGCGTGCATGAATATGTCAAAAGCGGCGTGGAAGAAGGCGCCAGGCTCGAATGCGGCGGGCATTTTGCCCGGGGCGCGGGTTTGTCCAATGGAGCTTTTTACGAGCCGACTATTTTTACGGAAACAAAGCCTGGCATGAGAATCATCCGTGAAGAAATTTTCGGTCCCGTGACCTGCCTGGTCCCTGTTTCAAGCCTTGAAGAAGCCATTACCCGCGTCAATGACACGGATTACGGGCTTTCTTCGTCGATTTATTCACGCGACGTGAACCGGGCCATGAGGGCGATGCGTGATATTGAAGCCGGCATTACGTATGTCAACGGCCCCACCATTGGCGCGGAAGTGCACCTGCCTTTCGGCGGCGTCAAGAACACGGGCAATGGACACCGCGAGGCCGGAGAGACGGGGCTGGACATCTTCAGTGAATGGAAAAGTATTTTTGTGGATTTCAGCGGTAAACTTCAAAAAGCTCAGATAGATGCCGACTGAAGCCGGGCCTTGCCGGTGTAAAGAGAAGCCTGAATGGCCCATCGACCGGCAGAAAGAGAATGTTTTCTTAAATCGTCACTTTACGCTTACGGCTTTTGGAGTTTCCGGGTTTTTTGTGATGATGGGGATAAACATTCTCTTGATAGCTTTTCTTGTAAAAAACCCTTTTCAGTGGTCTGACTTCGGACTGAGCATGACGGCCATATTTTGGGGGATCTGCGTGCTGTCGTTCCTTGCATGGACTTTTTGGTCCGCCTCAAAAATTATTTGCCCGTGCTGCGGCCGGAATTACTTCTTTGGGCCAAAGATGTTTCGCCGGCGTTTCAGAAGCTATTGCAATCACTGCGACCATCCGGCGCTTGGAAATGTTTGATTTCTGCCCGGCGCATTC
>CAZIQJ010000193.1:0-4711 GCA_964541285.1 uncultured bacterium
GCTTTTCTTCGACCTTTTTGTTCTGGTCGGATTTCTGGCGCGAGGCGAGCTGGCTGGACTGGTACCAGAAGCTGTAATTGCCCGCGAAAAGCTGGACTTTGCTGTAATCAATGTCCGCGATCTGGGTGCAGACCTTGTCCAGAAAGTGACGGTCGTGAGAAACCACGATCACGGTGTTCTTGAAATCATAAAGAAATTCTTCCAGCCACATGGACGTAACGTCGTCGAGCTGGTTGGTGGGTTCGTCCAGAAGCAGGATGTCGGGGTTGCCGTAAAGCGCCTGCGCCAGCAGCACGCGCACTTTCTGGCCGCCGGCCAGTTCTTTCATCTTGAGAGGGTGGAGCGCTTCTTCAATGCCAAGGTCGCTTAAAAGCTTGGCGGCTTCCGGCTCCGCGTTCCAGCCGTTCATGTTTTCAAATTCGGTTTCAAGTTCAGAGGCTTTCAGGCCGTCGGCTTCGCTGAAGTCGGCCTTGGCGTAAATGGCTTCCTTTTCCTTGATGACCTGGTAAAGGCGTTTGTGGCCCATGATCACGGTTTCAAGCACGGGAATTTCGTCGAACTCAAACTGGTTCTGTTTCAGGAAGGACAGGCGCTCGCCCGGGGCCATGACCACTTCGCCCGAGGTGGGTTCGATTTCTCCGGACAAAATCTTCAAAAATGAAGATTTGCCCGATCCATTTGCCCCGATGACGCCGTAGCAGTTACCGGGAGCAAAGGAGACATTCACGCTCTCGAAAAGCGTGCGCTTGCCGTATCTTAATGAGATGTTCTTTGTGCTCAGCATAGGTTTTTAGGGGTCTGTCGCAGAAGGTCCTGAAACCGCTACGAAGGCCGCAATTATAGCAAAAAAACTTTTGGATTTAAACAACGTTTCACATAAACTGGAGACACATGGAAACTTCGGGAAACTCCCTGACACTTCTCGGTATTTTTCTGCTGGGCCTTGGCCTGAACCTGACGCCCTGCGTTTACCCCATGATGTCGGTCACGGTCAGCCTTTTTGGCACGCAAAAAGCCTCCAGTAAATTCAGCTCTTTTTTCAAGGCCCTGGCCTATGTGCTGGGCATTGCCACCATGTACAGCTCACTGGGCGTGGTCACGGCTTTCACGGGCGGGTTTTTTGGGGCGCTTCTCCAGAACAAGGGCGTGCTGATGGGCGTGGGCGTGATTTTTATCGCGCTGTCGCTGAGCATGTTCGGTGTGTACACGCTCAACGCTCCGTCCGCGCTCATGAACAAACTCGCGGGCCGGAAAGCTGTGGGCGTTATTGGCTTCTATATATCCGGTCTTTTTGTGGGGATTTTCGCGGCGCCGTGTATTGGCCCGCCGATCCTGGCGCTGCTGGCTTACGTGGGCACCAAGGGCAGCCCGGGCTACGCGTTTCTGGTGTTTTTTGTCATGTCCATGGGCCTTGGGCTTCCTTATCTTCTGCTCGGCACTTTCTCCAGCCTGCTGACCAAACTGCCGCGTTCCGGCGGATGGCTGCTGTGGGTGGAGCGTCTTTTCGGCGTGGTGCTGATGACACTGGGTTTCTTTTACCTTATACTTGCGGTGAAACCTTCCTTGCTCAACTGGCTGATTCCCTCAGCCCTGATTCTGGGCGGGATTTATCTTGGATTTCTGGAGCGCAGCGTGAAATACGGACCTAAATTTTTTCGTTTCAAGACTTTCGCGGGCATTGTGGCTGTTCTTGTGGGCATGAGCCTTCCGCTTTTCGCGCCGAAGCAGGCCGTGGCGTGGGAAGTTTTTTCCAAAGACAAACTGGAACAGGCCAAGGCGGATAAAAAACCCGTGCTTCTGGATTTTTACGCGGACTGGTGCATCCCTTGCCATGAGCTGGACCAGTACACGTATTCCGATCCGCAGGTCATCAAGGAGCTGGAAGGTTTTGTGCGCCTGAAAGTGGACATGACCAACGCGGACGACGAAGCCACCCAGAACACAGCCGATGATTTCGGCCTTGTCGGGGTGCCGACCATTATCTTTCTGGATTCGGAAGGCAAGGAAGTCCAGGGAACGCGCGTTACAGGTTTTATTCCCGCCAAAGAATTCCTGGAACTGGTCCGTATGGCCCGGAATCCAGGGGCCTCGGGCGAAAAAGCCGCCTAGAAAACAGGGCAGGACCTCCGGCCTTTGCCGGAGGAGGTTGTATGAAGAGAATCGAAAACCCTCCGAATCCGTTCACGTCCTGGGATGCCGAGTATTTCCCCGAATGGGACGCGCCCGCGAAGCTTGAAATTTTCGAAGACGAGACCCGCACGATTCTTTCCAAGGTGGATTCGCCGGACCTTGCTTTTGGCTGGAGCCTCAACCCTTACCGCGGCTGCATGCACGCCTGCCTTTACTGCTACGCCCGGCCTTCGCACGAATACCTCGGCTTTGGTTCGGGCACTGATTTTGAAACCAAGATCCTGGTCAAGCCGCGCGCCGCTGAACTTTTGCGCGAAGCTTTCATGAAAAAATCCTGGAAAGGCGAGCGCGTGGTTTTTTCAGGAGACACGGATTGCTACCAGCCCCTGGAATCCCGCTACCAGCTGACGCGCCAGTGTCTGGAAGTCTGCCTGGAGTTTGGAAACCCGGCGGGTATTATCACCAAATCCGCGCTGATTCTGCGCGACCTGGAGCTTTTGAAAAAACTTCACGAGCGCACGCGGCTCTGGGTCACCGTCAGTATTCCTTTTCTGGACGATGAAACCGGCCGCAAGATTGAACCCATGGCATCGCTGATCAGCAGGCGTTTTGAAACTGTGAAAATACTTTCTGAGGCGGGCCTTGATGTTTCAGTCAATATCGCGCCTATTATTCCCGCGGTCAACGACTCGGACATCCCCGGTATTTTGAAAAAGGCCAAAGCCTGCGGCGCGCGCTCGGCGGGGATGACGCTTCTGCGGCTTCCCGGAAATGTGAAAGAGGTTTTTGGCGCGGGCATGAAAAGGCTTTTTCCCATGCGGTATGAAAAGATTCTTTCGCGCATGCGCGAAATGCGGGGCGGAAAAATTTACGACTCGCGTTTTGGCAAGCGCCATTCCGGCGAAGGGGATTACTGGGAAAATCTGGAAAAGATTTTTGACGTCTATTGCGAAAAACTGGGGCTGAACCTTGAAAGGAAGCTCATGATCCGGGAACCTTTCCAGAGGAAAGAAGCTTTGAGGAAGGAAGAAAAGCAGGGGAGTTTTTCTTTTTGAACATAAAATACCTGAAGAAAACTCTTAACAAGTCCGGTTTTTGCTCTATGATGGTAGTCAAAGTTATTTCATTTAACATTCAAACAGGGGAGGGGTCATGAAGAAAGGTCTCGCGATTCTTTTGATTTTAGCGGCCATTGTGGGTTTTGTGCCGCAGCAGGCGTACGCGCAGAACACCGCGGTACACGGCAAGATTACGGGCAAAACCGTTTGCTACGGCCTGGCTTCTCTGCTTGTATGGCCCGGCATCGGGCAGTACCTTAATGACAACGAAACCAAGAAAAACTGGACCCATGCGCTTCTGGGCTTGACCGGTATTTTCCGCCTTTGGTCAGGCTGGGACGCCATGATTGCCCGTCAGGGCGGCCGCTGGGACGGGAAAATCTAGTTTCCGTGCTTCAGTTCTGCTGTTTATAGAGAAAAGCCCATCCGGGTCACCGGATGGGCTTTTTGTTTTCAGGCCCGCGTTTTTAGAGGCTTAACCCCGGGCTGAAGATGGCCGTTACTTAAAAACCTGAAAACGGAGGTTATTCCAAGTGCTTTGGTGGGTCTGTTTTAATATCTTTATCCTCGCGCTGATCATTATTGATCTGAAGTTCCTTCACCGCAAATCCCACGTTATTTCCATCCGGGAAGCTTTGATCGGCGCCGCTTCGTGGATGAGTCTGGCTCTGGCGTTCAATGTTCTGGTCTATTTCTGGAAAGGCCAGGAGCCTGCCATGAAATTTCTGGCCGGGTACGTCATTGAACAGTCGCTGAGCGTGGACAATCTTTTCGTCTTCATTGTCATCTTCTCTTTCTTCAAGGTCCCGGACAAACTGCAGCACCGGGTCCTTTTCTGGGGCATCATGGGCGCCTTGATCATGCGGGCCTTGTTTATAGTAGCGGGCGTTGCGCTGATCCACCGTTTCTCCTGGATCATTTATGTTTTTGGCGTGTTCCTTATTTTCACGGCCTACAAACTGGTTTTTGGCCAGGAAAAACAGGTCAACCCGCATGACAACCCGATCCTGAAAGTATTCAGGAAAATAGTGCCGGTGACCGACAATTATGAAGGGGACAAGTTCTTTATCAGACAGGGCGGTAAGTTGTGGGCGACGCCTCTGATGGTCGTTCTGCTCGCGGTGGAAACGACAGACGTTATTTTCGCGGTGGATTCCATCCCCGCGATCCTGTCGATCAGCCGCGACCCGTTCATTGTCTACACCTCCAATGTTTTCGCGATCCTTGGCCTGCGCTCCCTGTTTTTCGCGCTTGCCGGGCTGATGAGGCTCTTTCATTATTTGAATTACGGACTCGGCATCATTCTGGCCTTTGTGGGCGTGAAGATGCTGATCCACGATTATTATGAAATCCCGATTGCGGGCGCCCTGGCGTTTATCGGGCTGGTCCTGGCGCTTTCAATCACCGTTTCAATTTTAAAACCGCCTGCTAAAGGCCATCATCACCATTAAGCTGGTTTCATAAATCAGGAGACTTCAGGCCATGAAAAAATTCTTTCAACGACTCGTTTTTATGAGCGCGCT
>CAZIQJ010000194.1:0-4688 GCA_964541285.1 uncultured bacterium
GACGGCGGCTGGACAGCCTGGTAAAAATGTCGCAGCGCAAAAGCATTTTCAAGGACGCGGGGATTTATACCCTCAGCTCCTACATTGCCCAGATATTTGACGTGGTCAACGGCGTGCTGTTCCGCCGCTTTCTCGGCCCTTCCGCCATCGGTGTCTGGACTTTCCTCCAGGTTATCCAGAATTACGCAAAACATTCCAGCCTCGGCGTGACCATGGCCACGGCGCGCGATGTTCCGTACTTCCTGCAAAAAGGGGACGCGGGCAAGGTGGAGCAAGTCAAAAACCTTGTCTTCACGTTCACGGTCCTGACTTCAGCCCTGACATCGCTTGGTATCGCGGCTTATGCGCTGCTGAACCGCGGCCGCTTTTCCCAGGAAATTTTCGCGGGCCTTTTTGTCGTGGCCGCCATCATCCTGCTGCAGCGCATGTACAACCTCTATGTTGTCATCCTGCGCTCGCACAAGGAATTTGTGCTGACCGGGATGCTGAATATTTTTTCCAGCGTTACAAGCGTTCTTCTGACCCTGACACTGACCTGGAAGTTCAAACTCTACGGATTTTACTCGGCCATGATCCTGAATTACCTGCTCAGCCTGGCCATTATTCTGAAGAAAACACCTTACCGCTTTGCCTTCACCTGGAACTTCCGGGACCTGGGCGCGCTTCTGGGCCTGGGCTTCGCGGTCCTGATCGGGGATGTCCTGCGCTCCATCCTGACCAGCATTGACCGCCTGGTCATTACCCGGTTTCTGGGTTTCGAGGCCCTGGGCATCTATAGTGTGGCCCTGATGGCCGATAATTATCTCTATGCGCTGCCCAACATGTTCGGAGTGGTTTTCTTTCCTCACTTTCAGGAAGTCTTTGCCAAACGGGACAATCCCGCGGACCTGGAAAAATACTTGATGCTTCCGACCCTTTCTCTGGCTTATTTCTTTCCGCTGATCATCGGCATGGTCTGGTGCGCCTCGGACTGGTTTGTGCCTGTGTTCCTGCCGCAGTATGTCTCCGGCATCACCGCGCTGAAAATACTGAGTCTGGGTTCCTTTTTTCTGGCCTTCACGCACTCCTTCGTGACTTTCTTTATCACCATCCGCAGGCACTGGCTGCTGATCCCCATCACCGCCGCCGCCATTGCCGCGGGGCTGATCATTACGGTCGGAGCTGTCAAGGCGGGCTGGGGGATCGAGGGCGTGGCCGCGGCTGAAAGCCTGCTGGGCATGATCTACTTTGTCCTGCTCTCGTCACTGTCGCTTGGAAAAATCCACAACACGGGGAAATTCCTTTTGTTTTACGCGAAACTGGCGGGCATTTTTATCTATTTCGCGGGCCTGCTGGCGCTTCTGGACCGCGTCATGGTTTTACCGCATCCGCTTTTGCGCGCAATGATTCAATACGCCGTGTTCGCCGCAGGCATGGCGCCGATGCTCTGGTTCGGCGAAAAAGAGACGCGCGTTCTTTCAACTGTTTTTCATATGCTTAAAGGGAAATTCAGCCCGAAAACTTCAGGGAGTGTTTCATGAAAAAGAAAAAACTTTTATTTGTGTTTGGGACCCGGCCTGAGGCGCTGAAAATGGCGCCGTTGATCCTGAGAGCCAAAAAGGACAGGCGTTTTCAGACGGTTGTCTGTTTAACGGCGCAGCACAGGGAAATGGCGGACCAGGTCCTGAAACTTTTTAAAATCAAGCCTGACTACGACCTGAATATCATGCAGCAGGGCCAGACGCTGGGCGACCTCACGCACCGGCTTTTCGCGGCCATTGAGCCTGTGTTTAAAAAAGAAAAGCCGGACCTCGTGCTGGTCCAGGGCGACACCACAACCGCCTTCGGAATCGCTCTCAAAGCCTTTTATGACCGGATTCCCTGCGCCCACATTGAAGCGGGCCTGCGCAGCCACGACAAATACCAGCCGTTCCCGGAAGAAATCAACCGCGTGCTGATTTCCCATCTTGCCGACTTTCATTTTCCTCCGACCAAAGAATCCGCGGAAAACCTTTACCGCGAAGGCGTAGACCGCACAAAGATTTTTGTGACAGGCAATACGGTCGTGGACGCGCTTCTGGAAGTCCGCAAAAGCATTACTCCGGATTTTCTTCCGGTTCCGGCGCAGCTCCTGAAAAACAGGCGCATGATCCTGATTACCGCGCACCGCCGGGAAAACCTGGGCAAACCCCTGCATGAAATTTGCCGCGGCATCCGTAATGTGGTGCGCCGTTTCAAAGACGCAGTCGCTGTCTACCCGGTTCATATGAACCCCAGGGTCCGGGAAGTCGTGCAAAAAGAGCTGGGCCGGGAAAACTCGGTTTATCTGATTCCGCCCGTGTCATATGAACAGTTTCTGGCGCTCATGGAATATTCCTACCTGATCCTGACGGACTCCGGGGGGATCCAGGAAGAAGCTCCTTCCTTCCGCAAACCTGTGCTGGTTATGCGCGAGGTCACGGAAAGGCCGGACGGCGTCAGGATTGGCGTGGCCAGACTGGTTGGAACGTCAGAAAAGAAGATTACGGCGGAATCCGTAAAACTTTTCACGAACAAAAAAGCATACGCTTCCATGACGCGCAAGCAGAACCCGTACGGCGACGGCAAGGCCTGCGTCCGCATCCTTAACATTCTTGCGAAGGAACTGAAAAAGTAATGCCTCATACGCCGCTAAAGGTCCTGTTCTACGTTTACCCCACGGCCTTCCAGGCTCCGGGCGGGGGAGAAGTCCAGCTTCTGCAGACCAAGAAGCATCTCGAAAAACTTGGCGTTCAGGTCAAGCTCTTTGATCCCTGGCAGGACAAACTCAAGGACTACGACCTGGTCCATACCTTCGGGTCCGTCAAAGACTGCCTTCCGGTCATGGAAGCCGCGAAAACCGCGGGCGTTCCCAACGTGCTGTCCACCATTTGCTGGTACAGCTGGAAATCCGCCTTTCATACTTATCCGGAAACCAAGGCCCGGGCCGTTTCCCTGGCCCGCCACGCCGCCAAAGTGTTTTTTCCGTGCATGCCTTCGAAACGCAAACGGATGATGGAAATCTCCGACCTTCTTCTTCCCAACTCCGTCAGCGAGGCAGGCCAGCTGAAAAGCTTTTTCGGCGCTCCTGAAAAGAAAATCATCCCGGTCCCGAACGGCGTGGACATGTCGTTTGCGGACGCCAAACCCGATGCTTTTATTTCAAAGTTCGGTTTCAGGGATTTTGCGCTTTGCGTGGGCCGTATCGAACCTAGAAAAAATCAGCTGGGGATGGTCCGCGCCCTTTCCGGCATCAGCGCGCCTGTCGTTTTTATCGGCGCTCCTGTGCCGCATTACCAGGCCTATTACGAGCAATGCAAAAAAGAAGCGGGGAAGAACATTCACTTCCTCGGCCCCATGCCCCACGATTCCGGCCTGCTGCCTTCCGCTTATGCCGCGTGCAAAACTTTTGTGCTGGCCAGCTGGCTGGAAACACCCGGCCTTGCCGCTCTGGAAGCCGGACTTGCCGGAGCTAACGTTGTCATCACCACCGAAGGCGCAACTTACGAGTATTTTCAGGACTTCGCAAGCTACGCTCCGCCTGATAAACTCTCTGAGATACGCCGGGTGGTTGAAAAGTCGCTGGAACGCCCGAAATCGGATCTTCTGAAGCAGCATATTGCCGCGAATTACTCATGGACCCAAGTGGCGGAAAAAACCCTGGAGGCATACAGGACTTTATGGTCGAATCACTGAAAGAACTGAACGCCCGGTGCCAGAAGCCTCAGTACAAGGAAGTGGGGAACTGGATGGTCCGTAAAATCCTTCGCCCCGCGGCCCTGCCTGTCACATGGCTGCTGCTGCATACTCCCATCACCGCCAACCAGGTCACACTCATCTCCCTTCTGACCGGACTGCTCGGCATTTTTTTCTGCGCGTTTCGTTCAAACGGGCTTTACCTCGCAGGCATGCTCCTGGTTCAGTTGTGGTACCTGCTCGACCACGTGGACGGGCAGATCGCGCGCTACCGCGGCACCTCCTGCCTGACCGGGCGCTTTTTTGATTTCTTCATGCACCACGTGCTGCACGGCGTGTTCTTTTTTGCCATCGGCTGTCATGCCTACCTTGTGTCGGGGCATTTCTTTTTTGCGGTCTGGGGTTTTGTCACGGCCTTTTCCATGACCTGCTTCAATCTGCTTCATGACATCAAATACAAGACCTGGTTTGAGTATCTGGGCGGCTTCCCGGGAGCCGGCGGAGTCAAAACAGCCGAGGCTCCGGCGCAGGCCGCGCCCAGGGAACTTTCGCTGAAGCAGAAAGCTTTCGCCCTTTTGCACAAATCCATTGAAATGCATGTCATCATGAATATCTTTACCTTGTCCGCCATTCTGGACTTTTTTCTCAAATGGAACACCCGGCCGGCCCTGTTTTTCTTTTACGCGCTCGCGGTTCCTTTCTGCCTGATCATGAAAACCACGTTCTGGATCGTGTCCCGGAAAATCGACCGGGAATTCCAGGATCTCGGCTGGAAGAAATAGCATGGCTTCTTCATCCGCGAAAAATCCTGCCGCGAATCTTGCCCTCTTCCTTCTCTCGTTTTTATTTGCCTGCCTGGCCGGAGAAATCGCGCTCCGCGTCCTGATTCCGGAAAACCGTCCTCCCGCGAGGCCGCAGGGCTGGGCCATTATTCCCGAATCCAGCTGGATCGAATACCATCCCCAGCTGGGATGGTTTCAGCAAAAAAATAAAAC
>CAZIQJ010000195.1:0-4105 GCA_964541285.1 uncultured bacterium
CTGGATTCCCGGCTGCTCGCCGCAGGAATTTTTGTCCTGTTTTTCGCGGTCCTGGCCGCGGTCAACCGCTTCATCCTGGTCCGTTTCATGAATTCCGGAGACGAACATTCCTGTTTTTTCATGGCCAATTGCTTTTTAAAGGGCAGGCTGTGGGCGCCGACTCATCCGCTGAAGGAATTTTTCACAGTCACTCACATCGGCGAGATGGGGGAAAAATGGTTCAGTGTTTATCCTCCGGGCTGGCCGCTTGTCTGGGCCGGAGGCATTGCCCTGGGCCTGAAAGATCTGACCAATCCGCTTCTGACCGCGGCCGCGGCGGTCCTGTGGCTGCGCGCAGGAGAAAAAATTTACGGAAAATCCGCGGCCCTTGCGGCGCTGCCCCTTCTGCTGATCAGTCCGTTTTTTATTTTTACGGGCGCGTCTTATTATTCCCACCCGCTCTGCCTTTTTCTCCTCGGCTCTTTCTTTTTTGTCATGCTCAAATGGCATGAAACCCGCAAACCTGTCTGGGGTCTTTACGCGGGGCTGCTTCTGGGCTTTGGCCTGGCCGTCCGCTACCTGACCATGGCCGCCATGGCATTTCCCGTGGTCGTTCTGACCGGCCTTGCCCTGCTGGGGGATTCAAAATCCAGAAAGGGAATTTTATTTTTCGCTCTGGGGGCGGGTGTGCTGATCGGCGCGCACGCGGGTTACAATAAAATTATTACCGGAAGCTTTCTGGACGCGCCCAATCATTTTTTACATTCGCATGAAAAACTGGGGTTTATTTCCGGTTACACACCCCTGACCGGACTTCAATACCTCGGACAGCGCATTCTTTACGCCATGGATTGGACACCGCCTTTCCTGGTCCTGCTTTTCCTCATCTCGATTTTCCGTCCGCCTGCAAGCGGCTGGATACTGGCTTGCCGCATTTCAGCGCTCCTGCTTCCGGCAGCTTATTTTCTTTACTACTCCTGGGGAGGAAACCAGTACGGACCGCGCTATCTCTATGAACTTTACCCCATTGCCTGTTTTGAAGCAGGCTCGCTCCTGCTGGCCTTATGGCAGAAAAGCGATCCGTCCGCCCGCAAGGGGATCCTGGGCTTTTTTCTGACAGCCGTTTGTCTTGGCGCAGTTGTTTTCTGGCGGCAGGGCGCTTATTTTAAGAAAGTCAGCTCTCAGCGAGCGGCAGCGTATGCAGCCGCGGAAGCGCAGGTCAAAAAACCGGCGCTTGTTTTTATTAAAGGTTTTCTGGGCGATCTTCTGGTCATGGCTCCGGATGACACCATCCGTAATTTCCCTTTTCTGGATTCCGAAATTGTTTATGCCCATGACCTCGGACCGCGCAACGGGGAACTGGAAGCCTATTTCCCGGGGCGCAGCGTTTATCTTCTTTCCTATGACCGCGTCAACCTCCAGCCTGTGCTGGAAAGGGGAAAAACCGCTTCCTCTGAGGGAAACCTCCCTTATAATGAGCCTCATGCCCAGCTTTCTTAATTCTTCAGAACCCATGACCGCCGGCACCCCGGGAATAAATCCGCCCGCACCCATTCAAAGAAACATCCTGGCGGACGTATTTTTTCTGTTTTCTCTTTTCGCGGCACTGGCCTCAGGCCCGCATCTCTGGATCGCCCGGGTTGCCTGGGCGCTTCTGCCTATTTTCTTTGCCATGGATTTCCGCTATGCAGTCTGCTCCGTGTTTTTTTACGCCACTTTCTTCATGCCTTCCGGCTTTATTCCTGACCTGTTCTTCACGGTCAAACATTTCCATATCGCTCTGGCGCTTGCGGCGGCCGTACAGCTGGTGCAGAAATCTTTTTTCACGTCCCTGCGCGAGGGCATCCGCCGCAGCAAGCCCATGCTTTACCTGGTTCCCATTATCCTGATCAGCGTTCTGCCGCTTTTCCACGCGCCCGCGTCATGGACCACGCTGAAGCTGACTGCCAATTTTGTATCCGTACTGCTTATGATCGTCTATCTCACCGGCATGGTCACCCGCACAGACTATTTCCGGGAGGGGATCCTGTTTTTCCTCTTTGGCCTTTCCGTACAGGTCCTGGCAGGCCTGACCCATGACCTTCTCTGGTTCAACGCGGTATCCGGCCAGCTGATCCATAACAATCACATGGGCATCCTGATCGCGTTTTCGATTTTCTATGCCATCCCGCTCGCCATGCCCCCAAGCAGCACCATCCAGCGGGCGATTGCGGTCGCATGTCTGGCCATTCTGGCCACGGGCCTTGCTTTTTCATGTACCCGCACGGCCTGGCTGAGTTTTCTGGCAGGGTTCCTGATTTTCTTTCTCCTTGTCCAGCGTCATCCGCAAATGCAGAAATTCCGCAGAAGGGTGCTTCGTCTGGGCCTGCTCTTCGCATTGGTGCTGGGAATCGCGGCAGCCAAGGAGCTGGCTATTTTTGCCCGCATGAAAGAAGTGCTGATGCTTTTCAGCATGGACGCCTGGAACCATACTTTTTCAGACAGCCAGAACTTCGGCTTTTTCGGAAGCTTCCGGCTCATGCAGATTTTCAACCTCAATGAAATCCTCAAAACAAATGCCCTTTTCGGCATCGGCTTCCAGCATGAAATCGTGGGCTACCACGGGTTCCTTTTCACTTTACTCGGAGCCACCGGCTTGACCGGCCTGGCGCTTTACATGCTGTTTATCCGCAGCCTTCTTTATTCCCTCCGCAAATCCATGAACCGCATGACATGCCCTGGAGCCATCCTTTCGCATATCAGCGTGTACTGTGCGCTTTCCGTATGGTTTCTCTGCTCCTTCATGGAAACCCTTTTTCTCCAGTACGCGGTCTGGATCAACGTATTTTCCGTTTTTTATCTCACCAGTGCCTGCCAGCAGAAGGAAAACTGCTGACATGCGGCTGAAAGCATTTGCGGCTCAGCACCGGGTTTTCTGCGCCGCGCTTCTTCTCCTGATTCTGGCGACCGGAATCCTGAGCATGGTCCGCGCGGGGCACGGGTCCAACGACTTTGACACCTTTTACCACGCGGGCCGGGCCGTACTGAAGGGGGAGGGAATTTACTACACGGGCGAATACTATCAGGCCTCGGAAACGGTCAGCCCTTTCCTGTACCCGCCGTTCGCGGCGTGTTTTTTCGCTCTCTGGGCCTGGCTGCCGCTCAGCCTCGCGGCTTTTCTCTGGAATCTTTTCCTGGTTGCGTGCGCAGGCCTGACTCTCTTCCTCATTCTCAAATACCTGGACCTGAACGCGGACTCCGCGCGTGATTCCTGGCGAAAAATCTCAAAGCTCGACAAGGCCGCGCTGATTGTTATGTCCGCAGGCCTTTTGCTGGACAATCTCAGCATGGCGCAAATCAATATTTTCACGTTCGCGCTGTGCATGCTTTCACTTGTGCTCTGGAAACAGGGAAAGCCCTGGCTTGCCGGCTTTGTCCTGACCGCGGGCATCTGGATCAAGCTTACACCGCTGATTTTCTGTGTTTTTTTCGCTGCGCGCAAAAGCTGGAAGACTCTGGCTGCTGTGGCGGTTGGCAGCGCTCTGATCCTCGGTCTGACCACGCTCATTTTCGGCGCGGACCAGAACCGGATTTTTCACCGCCAGTGGGCAGGCCGCACCCTGAAACCCAGTCTCGCCGGCTACCTGCAGAAAGTCATGCCGCCGGAAGGCTACCATCCGCTGAAGCGCACCTGGAAGCAATGGTCGCTCCTGCATCTTTCGGAAGTTTTCGCGGACAAAAACCAGTCCCTGGAATCCATGCTGACGCGTCTGTTCCTTAAAAACAGGAATGACTACGCGTTCAGCCCCGAGTTTCCCATTTACAGCGCGCAGCGCTATGCCGGACTGCCCGTAATCGCCGGGGGACTGAAACTGGAAAACCTGACCCTGCTGCACCAGATCATCCGGCTGGCTCTAATGCTTACAGTCATCCTCTCGTGCCTTCCGCGTCCGTCCACAAGGGCCATGCTTTTTCTGCAGACCTCTTCCATTTTTCTGGCCATGACCCTTTTCGCGCCGCTCAACCGGACCTATCAATTTGTTTCTTTTGTCTTTTTCTATGCCTTTTTGTTTCTTCCCGAATTTCAAAACTCAAAATTCAAAGTTCCTTTCCGCGTTTCCGTGCTTTTTTACGCGGGCATGGCCTC
>CAZIQJ010000195.1:4115-4436 GCA_964541285.1 uncultured bacterium
CGCTTTACGGCCGCGCCGCATGCACGGGCATGTGGGCCAATCTCGTCCTTTGGTTTGCCGTGACCGCGGGAATCTTTCTCCGGCTGCGCAGGGAACGGACGCCTGTCACCGCGGAGACCGTCTGACATGAAAAACATGGAACGCATCTTTGACTTTCTGACGCTGGCTGCGCTGATTTTTCTGGGCTATGCCGTTTGCCAGGGCCTGCCGCTGGCAATGGGCCCCTGGACCCTTAAAATGAAAAACTTCAAGCTGCCTTTCCTCATTCTGCTTTTCATGTTCCTGGCCGCCCGCGTCTGCGCGGCGCGCCGGAAAAAACAG
>CAZIQJ010000195.1:4446-4665 GCA_964541285.1 uncultured bacterium
GAGAGTTTCTGACAGATCTTGAAACCCGGTTTGCCGCTCCGGGCCTCCTTCCGGGGCTGTATTTCATTTTTACCGTTTTTTTCACCTGGCAGCAGGTGACTGAATACCTGGCCCTCAAAATCAATTTCATTCCGTTTAGTTTTTTTGATTACATGCTCTATTATTATTCTCACGGAAAAATCCATTACACCGGCCTGCTGCACACCTGGTACCACATTG
>CAZIQJ010000196.1:0-4637 GCA_964541285.1 uncultured bacterium
CTCAGCGCCTGAAAGATCCATATTAGAAGGAACGATCGAAAGGTTTTCGAAGGCGGTCTGACGAACAATTTCGGATACGTTGGAGTTTTCAACAATCAGTTGATAACTTGTGGATTCTATCTCGGGTTTTTCCTGGCCCAGGCCGCTGGTAGCATTCGCCTGAGAATCAAGATCGATGATGAGAACTTTGTAACCTTTTTGGGTTAATGCAGCGGCAATATTGATAACTGAGGTTGTTTTTCCAACCCCGCCTTTTTGATTACAGAAAGCAAAGACTTTTTTCATAATAGCCTCTCAAAAAGAAAAATGTTTCACGTGAAACATCGGAAAAGTCCTGTCTATACCTTTCCCTTAAATGGAAGTTTGGCTGGATTATAACACTCTTTTTTGGCGCTCCAACATCTTTTCGGTTCTTTGCTCTTAATTATCGTGAAGACTTGGGAAATCCTGAAGATTCAAAAAGGGGGATTTTATGAAAATCAAATGTTTCACGTGAAACAATTCTATTATATAAGCATAAGTATATACAAATATTATACTTATGCTATTATTTTGTTTTTGCTGTTTTTTCGATATAGACCGCGACCAGGGAAAGATCGCAGGGAGACAAGCCAGGAATACGGGATGCCTGGCCAATGGAAGCGGGGCGTATACGGGTCAATTTTTCCTGAGCTTCGCGGCTCATGCCTTTGATTTTGCTGAAATCAAGGTCTGCGGGAATGTGCTTTTTCTCGTGTTTTTTAAAACGCTGGATATCCGCGAGCTGACGGGAAATATAACCTTCGTACTTTACCTCGGTTTCCACGCGCATGATCTCTTCTTCGCTGGCGAGCGTGCATCCGTAACCGGTTTCTTCGGTCATAGACTTAAATGTGGCTTCGGGGCGGCGCAAAATCTGGTCCAAGGTTGCGTTGCGGAAGCGCGTGGTCTTGAGCCGTGTCATTTCTTCGCGAATGCGGCCGCTGCGCGCATCGCTTTCTTCGAAAACATGCGCAGGCACCAGGCCAAACTCAAAACCATATTTCATCAAGCGCTCATCTGCATTGTCCTGACGCAGCAAAAGGCGGTATTCGGCACGAGATGTAAAAAGTCTGTACGGCTCCTGGGTTCCACGAGTCACCAGGTCATCAATCAAAACTCCGATATAGGCTTCGGAGCGGTCCAGCACAAATGCTTCTTCGCCGCGAAGTTTGCGCACCGCGTTCAGGCCCGCGATCAAACCCTGGCCAGCGGCCTCTTCATAGCCCGAGGTACAATTGATCTGCCCGGCCAGAAAAAGATTTTCTATTTTTTTTGTTTCCAGGGAATGTTTCAGCTGCGTGGGTGGAAAGCAATCGTATTCGATAGCATAACCCAGGCGCACAATTTCCGCGTTTTCCAGGCCGCGCATGGAGCGGATGATTTCATGCTGAACATCCTGCGGAAGACTGGTGGACAGACCGTTGACGTAAATCTCGTCCGTGTCACGGCCTTCTGGCTCGAGGTAAATCTGATGCCTCGTTTTATCCGCGAACTTCACAATCTTGTCTTCGATTGAAGGACAGTACCGCGGCCCCGTGCTTTTAATGCGCCCGGCATAAAGCGGGGAGCGGTGAAGATTTTTGCGGATAATCTCGTGCGTTTTTTCGTTTGTGTAAGTCAAAAAACACGGCATCTGCTCAATCTCGAGTTTTTTTGTCTGATAGGAAAAGGGGCTGGGCGGGTCATCGCCTTTTTGTTCTTCGGTCGCGGACCAATCAATGGTTGCGGCGCGCAAACGCGGCGGTGTTCCGGTTTTAAAGCGCACAATTTCAAGGCCGTGCGCGGCCATGGACGCGGAAAGACCGACGGAAGGGGGTTCGTCGCGCCGGCCGCCTGGATAATTCACGTCACCAACATGGATCAGGCCCTGCATAAAAGTTCCGGTGGTAACAACGACGCATCTTGCCAGAAATTCCCGGCCGTCTTTATCGCGCACGCCCTTGCACGCGCCGTTTTCCACAACCAGCTCGACCGCCATGCCTTTTTGAAGCGTAATATTTTTCTCGGCTTCGATCCTGCGGCGCATATAAAGGTGATACTGTTTTTTGTCTGCCTGCGCGCGAGGAGCCCAGACTGCTGGACCCTTGGATCGATTGAGCATGCGGAACTGGATGCCGGTAGCGTCGATGGCTTTGGCCATTTCTCCGCCGAGCGCGTCGATTTCGCGCACCACATGTCCCTTGGCAAGCCCGCCAATAGCGGGATTGCAGGACATCCTGGCGATGGAATCAGGATCCATGGTCAAAAGCAGGACGCGAAAGCCGCAGCGCGCGATGGAGAGCGAGGCCTCCACGCCCGCATGGCCCGCGCCGACAACAATGGCGTCGTAGTTTGAGGTCGAAGTCATAAATGAGGTAAAACGAAGCGGTGGTTACTGGTCTTCGTGATGCAGCACGATCACCATCCGCTTGATAAAAATCTGATGGATGATGGTCAGCATGTTATTCATAAACCAGTAAAGCACCAGCCCTGAGGGCATTTTGTAAAAAAGAAAGCCAAAGATCAGGGGCATCATATTAGTGATCTGGGCCTGTTCGGGTGTGGCCGAAGGCTGAGGCGTCAGTTTCTGCTGCCAGACCATCGATCCAATCATCAAAAGCGGCAGAAAATTAAAGCTGTCTCCGATGACCGGAATATCAAAGGGCAGAGAAAACAAACGGTCAGGCTGAGCAAGGTCGTGAACCCAGAGAATGAACTCTGCGCCCTTCAGCTCAATGGTTTCATTCAAAACCTGGTAAAAAGAAATGAAGATCGGGATCTGCAGCAGCATGGGAAGGCATCCGCTCATGGGATTGACCTTGTTGCGCTTGTAAAGCTGCATCATTTCACGGTTCAGCTTTTGCGGGTCGCCCTTGTAGCGTTCCTGCAGGGATTTAAGCTTGGGCTGAATAGCCTGCATTTTTTTCATCGACTCATAGCTCATATGCGTCAGCGGGGTAAAAAGACCCTTGAGCGCGAGCGTCAGAAGAATGATGGCCCAGCCGTAGTTGTGCGTGAAGCCGTACAAAAACTTCAGCGCGAGCAAAAGCCAGATTTTAAAAAACCCGAACACCCCCTGAGAGAAAATAGCCTCAAAACCGAATTCCTTGAGATGTTCATATTTCTGGGGTCCCGCGTAAATTATGATTTCTTTTGTGACCTTGCCGCCGGCAGGAACTGGAACCGGTTCCGTGCGCAGGGTGTTGGAAACCACACCGTCTTCAACGCCCGCGGAACAGCCGTTCAAAATCCAGTCGGGGCGCGCAAGCAGCACAAAATATTTTTTGGCAACGCCGGCCCAGGAAATTTTCTGGGAAACCACGAAACCTTTTTTGGCAATCTTTCCGGGGTTGGCGTACAGAACCTTGTCGGCAAGCGCCGCGGCCTCGGCCTGGTGATCATCCTTGTGATACTGAAAACCAAGGTCAAACTCGACCGGGTAATTTTTATCGATGGTGGTAAGGTTTTCCAGAGTTACGCTCAGACGGATGACCGGCTTTTCAGGATCCGGGCGGTAGGTTTTGGTCAAACGAAAATCACCGGGTTTTTCAAAAACAAACCCATAAGCTCCTTTTTCCTGCGGCAGCGCTGTAAAAACAGAACGCGAAAGGTCCGCATTTTCCTGCGCCAGACGGAGGCCGAAAATACCAGGCTTTGAGGGGTCGGCTTCATAAAAGAGGTCGTGAGTTTTTTCCGGCTTGTCCGCCTCTCCGCGGTAAAAAAGCCGCGTCACGGTTCCGCCAAGCGTGGAAAAATCAATATCATAAACGGGCGTTTCCGCGCGAATCAGGGACGGCGGCGCCGGGTTCTCAATAAAGGCGCTTGCGGGGGTCTGCGCGGCGGAAGAAATTGTCTGGGGAGCGCCATTTTCATCAATAACGATTGTCTGCTGTGGGGCGGGCTTCACAAACCCGAACTTCCGGAGAAGAAACGGATAGCCCAGCAGGATAAGCATGGTGAAAACAAAGGCCATTATATAATTGCGTGTCATTTTGGGTTCTTCACTCAACGGGGTCAAAGCCTCCAGGATAAAAGGGCTGGCACTTCAAAAGCCGCGCAGCCGAAAGATAAAAACCGGTCAAAACACCTTTTTTCAAAACCGCTTCCCGGGCGTAATCTGAACAGGACGGATGAAAGCGGCAGCAATTTCCCAGAAAAGGGGAAACCGCTTTTTTATAAACGCTTAAAAGCCCGGCGATAAAACGCCTCACTTTAAAATCTCCAGTTTCTTGAAATGCCCAAGCATTTCCTTTTCAATGGCGGCATAAGCCGGTGCGTCGCCTCTTCCGTTAGCGCGGAATAGAATCATGACTTCGGGCTTCACGCTTGTTTGATGAAGCCGGAAAGACTCGCGAATTCTTCTTTTCCAAAGATTTCTTTTGACCGCGCGCAGGCTGACTTTGCGGCTGACCATAATGGCCAGCATCGGCCTCCGCTTTTCCGCGGGTTCTTGTTTCAAAACCCAAAGCGTGAGAAGGGGGCCTCGCGAAGAACGTCCCGTTTTAAGAAGATCCTCTAAATCCTTGCGCTTGCGAATGCGCTGGTCCGGACGCAGGGAAGCCGTCATGGATAAATCAAAAACCGGCAGGGCCGATTCTTAATCAGGATAAATAGGGATCAGGCGTTTCCGGCCCTTT
>CAZIQJ010000197.1:0-853 GCA_964541285.1 uncultured bacterium
CTTTTCTGGCAGTCCCTGCGGCTCGTCCGGTCAAGGCGGTAACCGTCAAAAAGGGCGGAAAATAAGGCTTTCCGGCAAATATCCATTTGAAAGCCCTGGCGTCATCTGTTATGATTGATGCCGGTTGTTTCAAAATGCTAGCCAGAGTAAGGAGAACCTATGATTACTGAAATAGGGATTGCCGCCGGAGATATCTGGCACCATCTGGATCAGAAGGGCAGCGCCACGCTTGAGCAGCTGACTTCTTCCATTCGTCAGCCCCGTGAACTTCTCCTGATGAGCCTTGGCTGGCTTGCGCGCGAAGGCCATGTCACTCTGGAAGGCCCTGAAACCGGGTACCGGGCTTCTTTGACCGCCAAGCGTTAGACCTTGCCGTTTCTTCTTGTTTTTTCTACCGCCCCCACAAAAAAAGCAGCCTCAAAGCTTTCTCATCTTGTTTTAGACAAAAGACTTGCGGCCTGCGTCAATATCACGGCCAAAATTGATTCCCTGTACTGGTGGAAAGGTAAAAAGCAGAAGGGGACGGAAGTCATAATGTTGATCAAGACAAAAGCATCCTGTTTTTCCCGGTTGGTCAAAACGCTGGAAGCTAATCACCCTTATTCCACGCCTGAAATCGTCGCGGTTCCTATCGCGAAAGGAAGCAGGAAATACCTTTCCTGGCTTTCATCTGAAACCGCGCGCTGACGCGGTTTTGCCCGCAAATCCCGAATTGACAGTTTCTTTTTCGCTGTGCTATAGTATGCCCGCTTCAAAATTCCTTAAGTCGGGGTAATTAAATAACTTATGAAATTCAGGAAACTCCTTCCCTTCTTTCTTTTCTTCTTTGCCTGCACGCAGGTTCTCCATGCTT
>CAZIQJ010000197.1:863-4621 GCA_964541285.1 uncultured bacterium
GTCGCCTGAGCAGGGGAAATTCATTAATCCTGAAGGCGCTGCGGAAGATTCCGCGGATGAAGAATTCAACCGCGCCATGAAGCTTTACAAGGACAAAAACCTTAAAGAAGCCGCGGAAAAATTTACCGCCATCATCAAGAAAAATCCCAATGCCAAGGTCGCCCCAGAAGCCCAGTACCGGCTCGGGATCATCAATGAAGAACTGGGAGAGTACCTCAAGGCTTTCAGGAACTACAAAACCGTGGTGGAGAACTATCCGGGCAGCGAACGTTTCAACGAAGTCATTGAGCGTGAGTACCAGATCGGCAATATTTTTCTTTCCGGGAAAAAAGGCAAGTTCGCGGGCGTGGAAATCCTGCCGTCCGCAGCGCAGGCCGCGAAAGTATTTGAACACATCGTCAAGTTCGCGCCTTTCAGCGAGTTTGGCGACAAGGCCCAGTTCCAGCTTGGCTTGACCTACAAGAAGCAGGGCCAGTTCAGCAAGGCCGTGGAAGCATTCCAGGGCGTGGTGGACCAGTATCCCCAGAGCCCGCTTGTTCCCCAGGCGCGTTACCAGCTGGCTGAAACCGCTTACAAGCGTTCGACCGCGGAATTCCGCAACCAGACCGCTCTTGATGACGCGGCCCGCCAGGTGGACCGCTACCTGACGCGTTACCCCGATGAGCAAACTTCCGAAGAAGCCGCGAAAATCCGTCAGGTTATTGACGAGAAAAACGCGGAAAAAAATTACCGTGTCGGCCTTTATTATGAAAAAGAAAACTTCCTCGACAGCGCGCTGATTTATTATTCCGATGTCAGCGCCCGCTATCCTCACACTCAGTGGGGCAAGAAAGCCGCTGAAAAGCTCAAGTCCCTGAAAGCTCCCGCAGATTATCTCAACAACCAGGAAAAGGAAGTGCTTGAGCAGGCAAGTGTCCTGAAGGCTCAGATCAAGGAAGCGGGAGACAAGGACCCTGAAGAGAAAGACCGCCTGAAGCGCAAGCTCGAGCGCATTGAGCAGAAGCAGAAAGGCCTTTCCAAGGACAAAAAGGAAAGCATGTCCCGCCGCCGTCAGGATCTGGCGCGCCGGCAGCATGAACTCAAGCTGAAGTTCAAGAACCTGGAAACCAAAAGAAAACTTCTGAAGAAAAACCCCTCGGAAGACCTCAAGCGCGCCATTGACCGCTGGCATGCCTCGCTGGTCGAAGAGCAGGACGCTCTTGAAGAGGAAAAAGTCCAGATCAAGACCTGGAGCCAGGAACTTGGTGTTCCTGAAAAGAAGCTCGACCTTCTGCCGTTTCTGGGAGAAGGCTCCACGCCCCTTGAAAAAGTCCGGCAGGTGGAAGCCAAGAAACTCTACAAGCTTTCCGAAGAAAAGAAATCCCTTCTTGATGAGAAGGAACTTCTTTACAAACAGCACAATGAAGTGGCCACGCTTCTGGGCCGTCCGGCTGGCGCTTCGCTGAATTTTTCTGATGAAACCTGGGAAGCCGCCACTGCCAAGGATGAGACCCTGAAGGCCCAGAAGGAAAAAGTGGACGCTGCCGGCAAAAATATCGAACTTCTTGAAAAAGAACTGGAAGGGAAAACCAGCCAGTACAGGAAGAATTACGGAAAAGACAGCTGGCTTTCAAGCGGCATGGAAGCTCTTGGCAAATCTCTGGACAAGTCGATCGATGTCATTAACCCGTTTGACGGCAAGAAGCAGCTGGAAGACGGGCACCAGGAGATCCTGGAACGCAAAATGCATGTCAGCGAAAAACTGGCTGCCCAGCAGAGCATTGTTCAGACCCTGACGGAAGCTTTTAATGCGCAGCTCGCGCTTCAGGAACAGCGCAGGCTTCTGACCAGCATTCAGGGGTCCGGTCAGACCGCTCCCACACGGGAAGAACTGGCCGCCCTGCGGAAACAGCTTAAAGGACTGGAAAAGCAGATCCGCGCCGATTACCAGGAAATTCAGGACCGGCATAAGGAGAAGAGCAAGATGCTGGATGAGATGGACAGCCTTCTCAAACAGCACGAAGCCAAGCAGAGCGCTATGGTCCGCTCAGGGCATTTGGTCGCGGCCCCGGTGGTGGGCGCGGCAAAGCTTGGAAAAGCGTTTTTGTTCGGCCTTCCCCAGAAGGACGTTGAAATTACCAAAACCGCACAGCAGTTGAACGCGACGTCCGAAGAAAGCTCGCGCATGAAACAGTTGAGTGAGCAGGTCCAGCTGAATAACCTCATTATCGAAGCCAAGAGCCGTGACATTGCCAGCCGTCAAAAGCAGCTGGAGATTCTGCGGGCCAAGGCCTCTTTGATCGGCGGATACAAATTCCGCCCCGCGTTTGTCAAAGTACCTTACCTTTTTATTGATGAGGCCATTCAGAGCGCCAAGCGCATGGTCCCCAAGAAGGAACGCGAAGAAATGCTGATTAACCGGATTAACGAAGAAACGCAGAAGCTCGAAGCCATGAAGGCCGAGCTTGCTCAGCTTGAGAAAGATGTTGATGCCCAGCCTTCAGTTCAGGCTCCGGCCGAAAAGAAGGCGGAGTCTGTGCCTGTTCCGGCGAAAGAAGAAAAACAGCCCGAAGCTTTGAGTGAGGGGCAGAAGGAAATGAAGCGCGAAATCGAAGCCCTTCAGGAAAAGATTGAAGCGGGCCGCAAGGATTTCAGCCGGCGTCAGGAAGAGCTCGGGGAAAAACTCGAGGAAGTCCGTAAAAAGTTCAATATTGAGGAAAAGAAAGACCGGAAGCAGGAGAAGAAGGCCGGAAAGCAGGAGAAGAAACTACGCAAAGAGCTGGATGAGATCGAGCTTGAGATCAAGCAGCTGATCGAGAAGGAAAGAAAGCTTGAACTGGAAGAATCATCAGTCCTTGAAAAGCGTATCCGGAAAATTGATGATGTCATGAAGAGGCTGCATTCCCGGGTCCTTTCGCAGGACCTGCTGACGGAACGCGAGAGGATGGAGTCACGCCTTTCCCAGATCGAGTCGCGAAAGGACTTTTTAACCAAGGAACAGGAACGGTTTCGGGTTGCCGAAACGGGAGCCGCAAGAACGTGAAACATCCGGTGATTTTTTTGCTTTTGGGCGCCATTCTTTTAACTTCCGGCTGCGGCTATACGCGCAAATCCGCGCTGCCGGACAACATGAAAACCATTTTTGTCAAGACCACCCAGAACAAGATCCCGGTCAAAAACATTTACGCTTACTATCCCGGTCTTGAGCTTATGATTTCCAATGCCGTGGTCAAACGCCTGAACCGTGACGGTAATTTGAGCGTCGTGAAGCAGGAAGACGCGGACGTTATCCTGGAAACCGACCTTGTCGGCTTTGACCAGGAAGGCCTGCGGTTCAACAGCCTTGAAAATGTTGAGGAATACCGCCTTCTGCTCCAGGCGGATGTCCGCCTTGTGGACGCCAAGACCCAGAAGATTCTCTGGGAAGAAAAGCAGTTCACCGGAGACGCTGACTTTTTTATCAGTGAGGTCCGCTCCATTGGACGCGAAGAAGGCGCTCAGCGGGCCGTGGAACGCCTTGCCAAGAACATTGTGGACCGCGTTGTCGAAGACTGGTAATGCCTGACGTTCAGCCTTCCGCCTTTCTGGCTGTCGGAGACCCCTTCCTTACCGACCAGTTTTTCCAGCAGACAGCTGCTTCCTTTTCCAAATCCGGCCAGACAGAACTCCGCAGTTTTTATATTTCCGAAACTTCCCTGGACACAATTCTTGGCCAGGCCCGCAGTCTTCCCTTTCTTTCAAAAGCCCAGGTTTTCAGGATCCGGGACTTTGAGAAGCTG
>CAZIQJ010000198.1:0-4606 GCA_964541285.1 uncultured bacterium
TGACTTCCTGGCTGTCCAGCCAGACTTCCCAGCCCAGCCCCCACGCTCCAAGCGTGGGCGATTCCCAGTCATCTTCCACAAAACGGATGTCATGGGAAAGCGGGTCAATACCCACGGCGCGAAGGGAATCCAGGTAAAGCTCCTGGGAATTTTCCGGAGCGGGCTTCATGATGACCTGGTATTGATAGTAGTGCTGGGTGCGGTGAGGGTTTTCGCCGTAGCGGCCGTCGGTCGGGCGGCGCGAGGGTTCGACATAAGCCGCGTTCCACGGCTCAGGCCCAAGCGCACGCAGGAAAGTATGGGGAGAAAAAGTGCCGGCGCCGACTTCGAGGTCGTAAGGCTGCACGACCAGACAGCCGCGCGAAGCCCAGTAATCGTTGAGCTTTTGAATTAACTCCTGAAACGTCAGCGGTTTAGGCATAGGCGGGGATTCTAGCAGATGCCGGACACAAGATTCAAGAATTCCGTTTACGCCGCGGCTTCGGTCAGCGCGCGAGTCTGGATATAGCGGGTCAGGTCAGCGGCCAGCAGGCTGCCGGGCGAAGGCATCAGAAAACCGGAAGCGCCGGTTTTGAAATCGTGCACGCCCGCGCGGTGAAGGAAATCCCCTGTCACAGCAGCCATCTGCTTCGCGTTCACGGCTTCGGCCAGCGCGTGTTTGAGTTCGGAGGCGGCCAGAAGCTGAAGCTCGGTCAACTGATGCACATATTTAAAGAAAGCCGGATCATCAAGCTGTTTGATTTCATCCGCGCCAAGCAAAAACGCAGGGATGCGGTATTCCACGGTTTCGTTTTCCGCGATGCCGCTCAGCGCCACGGAAATGTCCTGCTTCTTGTGCCAGACAGCTTCGGTGTATTCACTCTGGCGGCTGAAGCGGAAAAGATCCTGTGAGCCGGGATGGTTCCGGAAAAATCCGCGGCCTGAAATCTGCATTTTTACGGCCTCAGACGAACTGCCCGCGAAATAAATGAAAGGCCGGGGGGCCTGGCCGCTTTTGCGGAAGCCTTCATAAATAATTTCAAGGTAAACTTCGCGCGCTTCCGGAGAAAGACGTTCGAGTAAAGAAACCGGAAGCACTGTGCTGCCGCCCGAGCGGAACAGCTGCGTGTAATCGGCGGCAAGCGCAGCGCGCGCGGGCGCGGCCATGGCCGCTGAAGTGTCTTTGGAAATTTTTGGAAACAGCATGTTATAAAGCCTTCTCATGACATTCAGCCCGAGAATTCTGGCTGTAATGTCTCTGGCCACGGCAAGCCGTGAAGACTCGCTCGCCGCGCGGGCCGCCCAAACAGGCTTTTCAGCGGTTTTCTGCGTGCGCATTTCCGAACGCGGGCCCTCAAGCTCCGGCAAAATTTCCGGCACAAACTTCTCGTAATCCTCAGCATCTGTCATGGGCTCCTGGACCGTCAGAACTTTCCAGGGGGCCAGACGCTGGCCTTTGTAGTCCGGAAAAATCGCGTCCATATCCAAAGCGAGGAAGCTTCCCCCTTCGTGCTCCTCCGGCCGGTACCACACGGATTCCATGCGGATTTCCGCCTTCACAAGCCCCACTCCGGGCCGCGTCTGATACGGCAGTTCCTTATTCGGGTCATAAGCCCTGGCGCGGATGGTTTTGCGGGGAATACCGGCCAGGGCCAGTAAATGCCCGGGGATACGGATTAAATCAATATTGTCCTGTGCCGCCACCCGGATGCGGTCCTGCGAAGCCCGGCTCAGGGCATAGCCTATTGAGCCTTTGCCCGCCTCGGACTTTCCAAAAACAAGAATGGCGTTGCCTTCTGAATTGAAAAGCAGGTCACCGAAACGGGAAGCTGTAGATATGAAAGGCACAATATCCGGATACTCCGACGTAATTTTTTCAGCCCAGGCGATGACCTCAGCAGCCAGCCGGCCGTTCTGGCCTCTGACAATTGCGAAATTTCTGCGCGGCAGCCCTGCCAGAATGATATGCGCCAGGTAACTGTACTCCTTGTACTCAGGCCTGTTCAGAATTTCCAGAAGACCTGAAACAGCGCCCGTAAATTCTCGCGCGCGCGCTTCACTGACTTCGCGCATTTCCGAACGGGCGAAAACAAATTTTGAATTCAGTTCTGATGCCAGCGCCGCACGCGCATCTTGTGCCGCGCCCTCAAGCCCCACCGCCCCAAGAGCGGCGTCAATGTCCGCAGGGCTGAATCTCCGGTCCGTGACCTGCCTCAGCCGCGCCGTGATTTTCTCCGCCTGCTCCCCGCGCTTCACGGGTTCAGATGCCAGCAGGTTTTTGGCCGCAAATATCTGCCCGATTTCTTCCGCGCTGAAGGGAATGACCGCGGCTTCCGCGTTGGAAATTTCAAAAGCATCGGGAATCCTTTCGTTGATCAGCGCGATCTTGCGTTCCAGCTCAGTGTACGCAAAGTCACCGGCTTTGTGATTGCCGCGCGCTTCCGTCAGCTGTTCACGGATCTCTTCAAGAAGATAAAGGGCGGGCCGTCCTTCCGCAGGGTCTTCCCCGAAAGTCAAAGGCAGCCGGTCATTCAAAAATTCCTCAACCCAGAAGCGGTAGCGGCGGCCTTCACGGCTGGCGGCAAACTGCCGGAGCCATGAACTGACTTCATTCGCCGCGCGAACTTTATAGTCCTGAAATCCAAGATCCTTATAAAGATACTCACGGCCGCGCAAAATACCGTGGAACGCGATGCCCGGGTTGGAAACCAGCACCGGAACCGGAGCCTGGATGGAAACCAGGTCGTGGTCCTCACTCACTTTGTTGGCGTCTGTTTCAATGTCCTCAGTCGAATAAAACTGGACCAGTGAAAGAATAAACTTTGGAATAGAGATTCCGGACTGGCGCCTGCGCATGGTGATGATTTTAACGTCATGCGATCCGTCCGCCTGTTTGCGGTAAACAAAATCTCCATTATTGATGTAGAAATCCACGGGCGAAGCGCCGCCGTCAAGGTCGGGTTGATAGTGATAGCTGATCGCGGCCATAATTTCCGCCAGCACCTGCGGAACTTCCGCGCGCGGAATATCAATAAAAGGATTACCCGGAAGGCTGGCGTCCCAGCGGCGCAAGGTTCCGTAGCCAAAATTCAGTTCTTCATAGCCGTCCAGATATTCATGAATGGCGGCAGGCGCGTCAAAGCGCGATCCCCTATAGTTGAGCGGAATGTAGTAAAGCGAATACGGCCGGGGCGTGAACCGGCTTCTTCCAAGGCGCCTGTAATAGCTGAAGTTCCCGGAGTTTGAAGCAATGGTTCCGGCTTTGCCGTCCAGCGCGGCGGGAATTTCCAGAATCGTATTCGAAGGCTTTTCGTCAACCAGGATCCGGACGATCTGCGAAAAAGCTCCTTGCTTCAGGCCCTCAATGGAAAGTTCGCTGCCTTCCGGAAATCCCAGAATTTCCCGGTGCTGTCTGGCCGCGGCCTGGAGCGCGGCGCGCATGATCGCCAGTGAGGTGTCATTATCCACAACATGCTCATCATCAAGCGCGTAAACTGACGGAGCCGGGGAAAGCGGGTTTCCAAACGGCCAGCTTGAAGGCAGAAGATCGGACGGGTTCAGCCTCATTTCAGAACGCCGCTCACCGCCCGCCAAAGGTTCGGACTCCAGCTCAAGCGCAACGCCGGCAGGCACATCCACCTGAAGTTCCATACCACCCTGCTCTCCAGCTATGCTTTCAGCCACAAGAATGCGCGCATCCAGGTCCCGTTCAAGAGCTCCGGTTTTGCGCATGGCGTCACCAATAAAAATCATCTGCCCCGGAAAACGGTGCAATGTCAGGTACTTGATGGAAGGGTCGGTCACCCGCTGATCAAACGGAATTCCTGCAATCGAAGTGCCCCGGCCCATAAGACTCCGCAGCGGGACCCCGGCATAACGCTCTTCTGTAAGCGCCCATCCATTCAGCGGGATGTTGAAATCCATGGGGTTGACCATCTGCTGGTCTCTGTCTCCGTAAAAAATATTTCCGGCCCGCAAAATATACTTGCCCGCGATCAAAAGCCGCTCACCCGCGGGCAGGAAAACCATTGCTCTTTCCCATCCCGGGATCTGGGGAAGTTCCTTTTGAACCAGAACCCCTGAAGGCGTTTCCACAAGAAGTTCCACTCCGAATTGCCTGCCGCTGCGGAAAATGCGGGAAACCGTGAGCCTCATCTCAAGATCATTCTCAAGGACCCCGGTTTTTGTGCGGCCGCTTCCCGCCACAATTGATTGATCATTGAAACGATGAAGCGGAAGATAAACAAGATCCGGATCAAGTGACCGCTCAGCAAACGAAGGCCCCTCTCCTCGGCGGTGGGCAAGCACATCCGTTACCCGGGTTTCATTAAATTTTTCTTCGGAACGTACCCATGCACTCTGCGGAACATTGACGCTCAATCTCACCATGTCCTCACCCGCTCTTGAAGCAAAGGAAACCGCGTCCACGCGCACAATATAGCGGTTGCCGACAAAAAGCCTTTCCCCTCTGGGAATAAAGATCCGGGTCTGTTCCCAGCCGCGCAGAGCCGGACGAGGGCCAGCCTTTTCAGGGACTCTCATTTCAGAGCGCAGCGCTGCGATCCGGCGCCGCGCCTCATCAATAACCGTCTTGAAATCGTCATACTGACCGGGATAAAGGCGCTTC
>CAZIQJ010000199.1:0-4602 GCA_964541285.1 uncultured bacterium
AAGATATCTTTCGCTAATTTGAAAATGCATGCCTGCATGGGTATACTTTTGAGTACCATGTCAGAAACTGTTAAAAAGCGGCTGGGGGAGATTCTGATCGAGGATGGTACTCTGACCCGGGAGAACCTCGAGGAAGCTCTCAGCCAGCAGAAAAAAGACGGCGGGACGATGATCGGACAGATCCTTATCCGCATGGGGTATGTGTCCGAAGAGGACCTGATCGCGGCCGTGGGCCGGCAGCTGAAGGTGCCCTATGTCGCGCTGGCCAATTACTCCGTTAATCCTGACTCCGCGCGTCTGCTTTCCGAGGAAACGTGCAGGAAGCATCACATGCTGATCATGGATCAGAGCGACCGTTATATTTTTATTGCAACAGGGGATCCGCTGAACGAAGCGGCCATTGAGGAAGCGGAAAAAAAGACAGGTCTTAAAGCGCAGGTTTTTATTTCAACGCCGACCGAAATCCAGTCCATGCTGGATCTTGTTTTCAGCACGTCGGCCAAGAACATGAAAAAGGCCGGTTGATATGGCTCCGAAAGATGATTTTCGCGGGGAACTCCAGGAAATTCTGCTCAAGGAAGGGATTGTCAGCCAGGACCTTCTGAACCAGGCCCTGCGTGAGCAGGACAAGAGCAAAAAACCCTACCTTGAAATTCTTCTCGGCGGAAAAATAGACGAGAAGAAACTCGCGCTCGTGCTCTCAAAGCATCTGGGCTACACGTCCGTAAATCCCAGCGTTTTTGTGGTGGAGAAAGGCGTGCTGGACCTCGTCCCGCAGGCCGTGGCGGAAAAATACAGCGTGCTTCCGATCAGCATCCATGAAAACACGCTCACCGTCGCTTTTGCCAATCCGACCAATCTGAAAGCAATTGATGAGCTTCGTGCCATTACGGGAAAGCGGATCAAGGTCAGCGTGGCCGAAGCCGGAGTCCTGAAGAAAAGTATCGAGAAGTATTACAAGATGTACGCGCCCCTTCCTGCTGATCTTTCATCGGGGCCGAACCAGAACATGGAAGAAATCGCGCATATGATCGATGTTCAGCAGAGCGCGGCGGAAGACCAGCCGCAGGCCGCGGAGCTGCTGAAAATCGCGTACGAAACTCCGGTCATCAAACTGGTCAACATGCTTCTGACTGAAGGCATACGCAGACATGCCAGTGATATTTTTATTGAGCCATGGGAAAATTTTGTGCGCGTTCGGGTGCGTGTCGACGGTCTTCTGGAAGAAATCGTCAGGCCGCACAAGAGCCTGGGGCCTGCCATGGTTTCGCGCGTCAAGGTCATGAGCGATCTCGATATTGCGGAGCGCCGGGTTCCGCAGGACGGCCGCTTCAAGGTCAAGATGAACAACCGCGAAGTGGATATGCGTGTTTCTATTCTGCCCACTTCATTTGGCGAGAAAGTCTGTCTGCGTATTCTCGACACCAGCGCGCAGGGCCATGACCTTTCAAAGCTCGGGTTCAATGAGCAGGAGCTGGGCGTTATCCGTGATTCCGCGAAGCGGCCTCACGGCATGATCCTGGTGACGGGGCCGACCGGAAGCGGAAAGACGACCACGCTTTACTCGATTCTGAAATATCTGGACACTCCAGAAGTTAATATCACGACTGTGGAAGATCCCGTGGAGTACCAGATTGCGGGTATCAACCAGGTCAACGTCAAGGAACACATCGGGCTGACATTTCCTGCCGCGCTGCGTTCCATCCTGCGCCAGGACCCGGACATTGTTCTGATCGGTGAAATCCGTGACAATGCCACGCTGGACATTGCCGTCAAGGCCGCTTTGACCGGCCATCTGGTTCTTTCAACCCTGCACACCAACGATTCCGCCAGTTCCGTGACCCGTATGATGAACATGGGGCTGGAACCGTTTCTGATCGCTTCGACCGTGCTTATGATCTCCGCCCAGCGTCTTGTGCGCAGGCTTTGTCAGCGCTGCCGCTATCCTGAAGAAGTGGACCCCGCGGTGCTGAAGCTTCTGGGCATGAAAGCGGACAAACCCATGACGTTTTACAAGGGCAAGGGCTGTGTTAACTGCCGGCAGATGGGGTATGCGGGCCGCACCGTGATCACGGAAATCCTTCCCATGCTGCCTGAAATCCGGGCCGCAATTCTGGAGGGAAAAAACGCGGAGAAAATCAAGACCATCGCCCATGACCTTGGCACTTCCACCCTTCGTGAATGCGCACTGCGCAAGGCGATTGCGGGAGAAACGTCGCTGGAAGAAGTTTTCCGCGTGACCAGCGAAGACCAGGCCATCAGGAAAAAGATGGAACAGGAAGCAGCGGGGAAAGCCGCATGAGAACCGCACACTCGAAGGAAAAACTTCTGGAGCTGCTGGTTGAACAGAAAAAGATCGAGGCCGGGCAGATTAAGGAGCTGATTGATGAGGGGAGAAAGCACAAGAAATCCGTCTTTCACCTTTTGAGTGAGAAAGACATTATGAAAGAGGATGACGTCACTCATTTTTTGAGTGAAAGCCTTCATATTCCCACGCTTAATATTAATGCTCTGCGTATCCCGAAGGAAATCATCAAGCTGGTTCCCAAGAAAATTGTGGAACGTTATCAGATCCTTCCGCTTTCCAAAATCCAGCGCCTGTTGACGGTGGCCACCAGCGACCCTTACGAACTCCTTTACATTGATGATATCCGGGAACTGACCCACTGCGAAGTCAACCTTGTGCTTGTGCCGCCCAAAGTCCTTGGCGGGATCATTGAAAATTATTACGCGGAATCCGCCAACATGGAAAGCATCATGGAGGGGATTGACGAAGAAGACATTGAGGTCGTCAAGCAGGGTGAAGCGCCTGAATCGGGCGGCACGGAAGCCAATATCCGCTCCAGCGCGGAAGACGCGCCTATTGTGAAAATGGTCAATCTGATCCTGGATGAGGCTCTGCGCCAGAGGGCGTCAGATATTCATTTTGAGCCCTATGAAAAATATTTCCGCGTCCGCTACCGCATTGACGGCGCGCTCAAGGAAGCGTTCTCACATTCACGCGAGCATTACAGCGCGGTGGTGGCGCGCACTAAAATTATTTCCCAGCTGGATATTACCGAAAAGCGCCTGCCTCAGGACGGCCGTTTCCGGGCCAAGATCGCGGGCCGCGAAGTGGACTTCCGCGTTTCCGTCCTGCCCATGTACCACGGAGAGAAAATTGTGCTCCGCGTGCTGGACAAAAGCGGGGTGAAGTCAGGCCTGGACAAGCTGGGGTTTACGGAAAAGCCGACGGCTGTTTTTGCTGAAGCTATCAAACACCCGTACGGCATGATCCTGGTGACAGGGCCGACGGGAAGCGGTAAATCCACGACCCTTTACACCATTCTGAACACGCTGAATACGCCGGACAAAAATATCATGACGATTGAAGACCCGGTGGAATATCAGGTGGAAGGCATCACCCAGACCCAGGTCCATTCCGAAGTCGGGCTGACTTTTGCGGCCGGGCTTCGCTCTCTTTTGCGTCAAAGCCCGGACATTGTGCTGGTAGGGGAAATCCGCGATACGGAGACCGCGGACATCGCGGTCAAGGCTTCGCTGACCGGGCATCTGGTTTTCAGCACGCTTCATACCAACAGCGCGGCAGGCGCGATGACGCGTTTGATTGACATGGGGGTTGAACCTTTCCTGATTGCGTCTTCTGTTATCTGCGTGGCAGCCCAGCGTTTGATGCGCCGCGTCTGCCAGTACTGTAAAAAAGAAACGAAGATTCCTGAGGACCTGATCCGCAGATGCAGGATGAAGCCCGCGGATTTTGAAGGCTTTGTACCGTACAAGGGCGCGGGCTGCGCCAAATGCAACGGCACGGGGTATTACGGCCGTCTGGGCGCGATTGAAGTCCTTAAGATGGACCCGGACATCCGTGAGCTGGTCATTCAGAAAAAATCCAGCGATGTCATTGAAAAAGTCGCAATCGAAAAAGGAATGGAAACGCTTTTCCAGAATGCGTTTTTACTTTTCAAAAAAGGTTTAACCACGCTCGACGAAGTGCTTCGAGTCACAAGCCAGGAGTAAGCCATGCCCTCATTTGAATATCAGGTGAAAAGCAAGGACGGAAAAGACCAGACAGGGCTTCAGGAAGCGCCTGACGTTGGAACTCTGGTCAGTTCGCTGCGCTCCCAGGGTTTCATGATCATCCGGATCCAGGAGATGAAGAAGAACGCTCTTTTTACGGTCACCAAGGGGCCGGCGCAGAAAACGGGCGGGAAAAGCGGCGGCATTATTCTGGATGACCTGGTGGTTTTTTCGCGCCAGATGGCCACGCTCGTGGGCGCGGGTATTCCGCTGATCCAGGCGCTGGATATTCTGGCCAATCAGGTGGATAAGGAAAAATTCCGCGTTATTTTGCGAGACATGCACCAGCAGGTGCAGGGCGGTAAAAGTTTTTCAGACGCCATGGAAAAGCATCACCGCGTTTTCTCCGCTCTTTTCATCAATATGGTGCGGGCGGGTGAAACCAGCGGTAGCCTTGAGGAAATCCTGGACCGCGTCGCGACCTACCTTGAAAAAACCAGCGCTTTGCAGAAAAAAGTCAAATCCGCGCTGATGTATCCGTCCGTGGTCATGGGCATGGCCTTTCTGATCACGTTCGGCATGATG
>CAZIQJ010000200.1:0-4564 GCA_964541285.1 uncultured bacterium
AGCCCGACGTTGATCGCGACAGAATCCCAGAACCCCAGACCTTTTCGAACCGCCTGCCGACTCATGATTTCACCAGAAGTTTGACGGCCGCGGCAATCTGGCAGCGGCGAAAACCAAATGCCGTGACACAAACTGCGGAGCCCGGGACCCAGCGGATGCTGTACGGGTCACGCAGCAGCACCACCGCAAGTTTTCCCGGACGATGCGCCAGATCCTTTAAAAGACTGCGCGCGCCCGCGTCCTGGCTGGCATCATAGCAAAAGAAAATCCTGTTTCCTTCAAGTTTTTTGGCTCGAGCGCTTTCAGCAGGCAAAATCTTCAGGCCGGTTTTCTGGAAGCCATCCATTTTCAGCCCCGCCTCTTTCAAAACAGCGGCCGCGTATTTTTTCTCATCCATCATCGCGGGCTCAATAAAAATCCTGGCCGCGAGTTCTGTCAGCGCGGGAAAAATAACAGAGACTTTATCCCCTTTTTCAAATGCGGGCTTCGCATGCTTCCCGGACTTCAGGACTCCGGCCGCGGCAATCTTTTCGGGCACGCCCCTGGCGGAAACTTTTTTCCCGGCCGGAATTTTTCGTCTCAGATCCTCAATGCGTACCAGGCTCTTTTCCAGTTCCCACGGATCCAGACGCCCCTTTTCATAGGCCCTGACCAGCGCTTCGAAAACTTCCATCTGTTTTTTTCCGTCATGGCATACCAGCACCATGTCATGCCCGGCTTCTACCGCCCGGCAGGCGGACTCGCCGATCCGGCAAATGCCGTTCAAGGCGCCCATTTCAAGGTCGTCGCTCAGGATCGCGCCTTTAAAACCCAGTTCACCGCGCAGCATATCCGTGATGACAGGTCTTGAAAAAGTGGCGGGCCTGCGGATTTTGTCGAGCCTGGGATAAACCGGATGCGAAGACATGAATGACGCGACGCCCGCCCTGACTGCGGCGCGGAAAGGCTGAAGATGAATCCTGTCCATTTCCTTTCTTGAGGATTCCAGGACAGGAAGATCAAGATGCGCGTCTTTGGGCGACTGGCCCTGGCCGGGAAAATGCTTGGCGCAGGCAGAGACTCCGGATTCCTGCATGCCCCGGATCCTTGCAGCGCCAAGCCGGCTGACCAGGTCCGGATCGCGGCCGTAGGAACGTATCCCGATATTCGGGCTGTCATTTTTACCCAGCACATCCAGAGTCGGAGCGAGGTTCAGATGGATGCCCAGCCGGCGAAGCTCACGGGCTTCGATCCTTCCCTGGGCGCGCGCGAATTCTTCACGCCGGGTATTGCCCAGGGTTTGATTGTCGGGAAAAACCGTGATACCCGCGGCCAGATGAATCACGCGTCCGCCTTCATGGTCCACGGCAAAAAGAAGTTCCCGGCCCGCGGCTTTTTCAAGATCACGCTGAAGCTTCAGGAAAGCCTTCACGGAACCGAAGTTCGGACGGAAGAAAATAACGCCCCCGGGGCGGATGGCGCGCACCAGCTTCCGGACCGCGGGCGTGACCCGGGTGCCGGGAATTCCGATCATCATCTGCCCGCCTGCAATTTCCCTGAAGGAACTTTTCATGGAGGCATTATAGTGAATTTCAATGCGAGAGGCTTTTGTTTTTTCTTTCACTATGCTATTCTGTGCCGGATGAAAAAAGTAAATTACGGCTCACTTCCCACGGAACAGGTCAATCCCCGTTCCCGCAAAATCGACCTTCTATCCGTTTCTCAAATTCTGGACCTGATCAACCGCGAAGACCAGACGGTTCCCGCGCAGGTCGCCAAAGTCAAAAAACAGATCGCCCGCGGCGTTGAGATCATTGTAAAGAGCGTGCGCTCCGGAGGCCGCGTTTACATGGTCGGCGCCGGCACCAGCGGAAGACTGGCTGTGCTGGAATCCGCGGAATGCCCGCCTACGTTCAACACCCCGCCTTCGCTCATTCAGTCCCTCATGGCCGGCGGCCGCCGCGCGGTTTTCCGCTCCCAGGAAGGCGCTGAAGACAGGCTTGAAGAAAGCTATTCGATCCTGCGCAAAAAGCTCAAAAAGCAGGATGTGGTAGTGGGTGTCGCGGCCAGCGGAGTCACTCCTTTTGTCTTGGGCGCTTTCAAGGCCGCCCGTGAAAAAAAAGCCGCGGCCATCATGGTTTCCTGCAATCCGGACGCGCCGGTGCGCGGTCTGTCAGACTGCCTGATCGCGGTACGCACAGGCCCGGAAGTCATCGCAGGCTCTACGCGTCTGAAAGCGGGCACCGCGACCAAGCTTGTGCTGAATATGCTGACCGTGACGTCCATGGTCCGGCTTGGAAAAGTTTACGAAAACTGGATGGTGGACCTGCAGCCCCGCTCAAAAAAGCTCAAAGCCCGCGCCATCCGGCTGATTCAGCATCTGGGCCGGGTCCCGGAAGAAAAAGCCGGAGATTTTCTGCTGCGCGCGCGTAACCGCGTCAAAACCGCGATCCTGATGGCGCGCACAGGCTGGGACCGCAAAAAAGCCGCGGCCGCGCTGAAGAAAAATTCCGGATTCCTCAAAAAAACCCTGAACAGCCGCGCCTCCTGAAATGAAGCTCGCCCTCGGCCTGATGTCCGGAACGTCCTGTGACGGCGTCTCCCTGGCCCTGGCCTCTTTTTCAGGAAAAAGTTTCAAGACCCTTCATTCCAGAACCTTCGACTACCCTGCCGCGCTTCGCAAAACCCTGCTGCTGGCAGGAGAGCTTCAGACTCCCGCGCTGTCCCGGCTGAACTTTGAGCTGGGTATTTTTTTCGCGGAATGCGCGGCCCGTTTCATCAGGGAACATAAAATCCGCGCGCAGGATATCGCGGCCGCAGGCTCTCACGGCCACACGGTCTGGCACGCGGGCGGCGAAAAACCCGCTCATACGCTGCAGCTGGGAGAACCTTCCTTTATCGCTGAAAAACTCGGAGTTCCGGTAGTCGCGGATTTCCGGCCCCGCGATATCGCGGCCGGCGGACAGGGCGCTCCGCTCATTCCCTTTTTTGATGATTTCTTTTTCAGCAGCAAGCTGCGCGCCATGCAGAATATAGGCGGCATCGGCAATGTCACGATCGTGGGAGGCTCAAGACCTTATGGTTTTGACACAGGTCCGGGCAATTGCCTGATGGACCTGGCTGTGCAGAAAATCACGCGCGGCGCTCAGGCCTACGACAAGGACGGAAAACTCGCCGCCAAAGGTAAAATCCTGATGGAAGCGGTCAAGAAAATGGCCGCGCATCCTTATTTCCGGCAAAAGCCGCCCAAATCCACGGGCCGTGAACTTTTCAACTGGAACTTTATCCCAGCGTCCCTTCAAAAAGCAAAACCTGAAGATCTGGCCGCTACCCTGACCTGGTTCACAGCTTTCACCATCCGTGAAAGTTACCGCCATTTCGCGAAAGAAAATATCCGCGAAGTCGTGGTCAGCGGCGGAGGAGCGCTGAACAAAACACTGATGCGCGGGCTTTCAGAGCTTTTCGCGCCCATACCCGTAGTTTCCATTGAAAGCTTTAAGGTTCCGGCCCTGGCCAAAGAACCCGTGGCCTTCGCCTTTTTTGCGCTGCGCGCTCTGGAAGGAAAAACTAATCACCTCCCCGCCGGCACAGGAGCTTCCCGCGCCGTCATTCTTGGAAAAATTCTTCCCGCGCTTTCTTCAGCCGCGCCTGAAGAAAAAAACGCGAAAAAGGAAACCCGGGAAGAAGAGTCCGCGGAAAGCGGCTCTCTTTTGAACCTGAATTTTTCCGCCGCGTCCAGGAACCGCGCGCTGCCCGGCCTTTTGCCGCGGAGAAAAAAATAATGCACTGGATTGACTGGGCCGTCATCGGAATTTTCTGCAGTATCAGCATCATTCTGGGCATGGTGCTGACAAAGAAAGCCTCTGAGGGCATGGAATCCTACTTCGCGTCTGACCGCTCTCTTGGCTGGTGGCTGGCAGGCACCTCCATGGCCGCGACCGCATTTTCTTCAGACACGCCTCTTTTGATCACAGGCATTGTCCGGCGCAAAGGCATCTGGGGAAACTGGGAAGTCTGGGCGCTGGCCATCTCCACCATGCTGGCTGTTTTTGTTTTTTCCAAACTCTGGAAGCGCGCGGGAGTGCTGACGGAAGTCGAGCTCGTGGAGCTGCGTTACAGCGGCAGATCCGCGGCTTTTTTGCGCGGGTTCAAGGCGCTTTACTGGGGAATTTTCTACAACGCCTTTATCATGGGCGCGTGGCCCATGACCGGTCTTGTCAAAGTCATGCATGAAACCACGGACTGGAGCAAGGCCCAGTCGATTTTCTTCTGCATGGGTCTGGTCGCGGTCTATTCCGCGCTGTCCGGCTACTGGGGCGTCATCCTGACCGACATGTTCCAGTTTCTGATCGCCATGGCAGGCGCGTTCATCCTGGCTTTCTATTCCATCCGCGCGTGCGGCGGCATTGACGTCATCATCGACAAACTCGGAGACACCGGCAAGCTGGCCGTAATCCCGCCCATGCACGGCGGTTCGCTGCACGAAATCGCGGCCTCGCCTTTTGGCTGGTTTCTGGGGCTTCTTTGCATTCAATGGTGGGCCTGGAAAATTGCTGACGGCGGCGGCATCATTGTCCTGAGGATC
>CAZIQJ010000201.1:0-4555 GCA_964541285.1 uncultured bacterium
CGGACGTTTTCCTCACGCGTTTCGAGGAAAAGCTGGAGCTTCTTTCTTCCCGTGTTTTTCAGCCTGAAACCCGCCGCATCCTGGATGAGTGGAAAAAATTCCAGCTGGGTCACCGTGATTTCCTGCCGTACATCAAGCGCCTTTCCCAGGACGCCCGCAAGGTCATTGGTCTGGACCTGGAAAGTCTTTTTGCCCAGGTGGAGTGGCCGCAGATTACGCGCCTGCTGGTCCTTCAGTCCATGGAGTCCGACCTTAACATTCAGGCCGCGCAGTCGGAAAAGACCAGGCTGATCGCTTTCCTCAAAGAGAAGCAGGTTGCCCCTGAAATTATCACGGCCATTGAAAAACTGGGTGAGAAAAAAATCACCATGACGCGCGCCAATTCCGAACAGGCGCGGCTTGAAGACCTGCCCCGTTATCTTTTTGAGCGCCTGGTTGAAGAAGCCAGCCCCAAGGGTTTTTACTTCCACGATTATCCCGCTTTCAGCCTCTGGGCCGGTTACCTGATCCTTCAAAGCGAACTTGATTCCCGAGCGCTGTTTCAGGAAATCGACCGCGTTTTTGAAAAGGTCCTGGATGAGCTGACAGTCTCTGAACTTGAAAATAATCTTCTTGAGCTGTACCGCGACGAGCAGCTGCTGCGCAAGCTCTATCATCTGGAGTTGACCCGCAAGGAATGGGAGAGGGTGACTTACCGCCGTGAATGGAACCATCCTGAGGCCATGCTCAGCCGTCTGAGAAAAATCGGCCTGGAGGTCAACAAGAGCGCGCCGGGAAGCATTGAAAGCGCGAATTCCTCCGGGCCTGAAATTATGGGCGCTGCCGCGGGGGAGAACGGCACAAAAGCTCCGCTTGAAAAACTTTTTGAAACAGCCATGAGCTTTTACGATTACGCGCGTCAGCGCGAATCTGTTTTCCGCGATACCATCACGCGCGAAATGAGCGGACGCAAGACGGACAAGGCCGTGCTTGTGACCGGCGGTTTTCACACCGAGGGCATTCTTGAAATGTTCCGCGAAGAGTCCATGAATTACAGCGTTCTGATGCCGCGCGTCACGGGCGGAGACCTGAGTAACGATAATTACGTCGCGTCCATGATGGAAAACGGGAAAAACATGTTTGACGTGGCCGGCCTTGAAAAAATCCTGAACCTTCAGGGTTCCGACCTTCGCGGGCAGCAGGGCGCGAACAAGATTTATGAAATTCAGACCGTCCTTGAAGGCTACGCGCGTCTTTCCGGTTCCAAAACCCTTGCTGAGCTGGTCAACCGCTTCAGTGTTCTGAACCGCTCCGCATGGGCTGCTAACCGCAAAGTGGAGCTGGTGCCGCTGGCTGACGGAAGCGGCGTTTTTATCAAGATTGACGGCCAGTTTGTCCGCCGGCCCAAAACGCTGAGTGACGGAAAAATTATTCTCGACCGCGTCCGTATTCCCATCCGCAGTTTCACGGATTCAGAAACGCGTGAAACGACGACTGCTCTGGCGGAACGCGTTGAAGTGATGGAAGGTTCCGAGAAGGCAACGGTACAGGAAACTGAAAAAGGCCAGGCCGCGCAGGTGAAGCAGCAGGAAACTGAAAAAGTAGTGCCGCCAGCCGGAACAGAAGGCCAGGCTGCGGCTCCGCGTTCCGAAATGCGGGCCGTCAACGAGCTTTCGATCCCCGGAAATTTTACCGCGGACGAAACTCGTCTTTTTATAGCTCTGACGATTGCTGTGGGGGCCGCCTCACTGGCTGTGTATGGACGTGGAGACCGGAAGGCCCCGGGTTTTGGCCAGCGGGAACGGCGGATTGCCAAGCCTCTTCTGGAAACTGAGTCCAGCAAATTTCCGACACGCGAAGATTGGCGTTTGACAGGGCCTGTTCTGCCGCTGCGGATTGATGCCCTGCTGCGCACCATTTTCGACGGCGACGATGCTGACACAAAACAGCAGCAGACTCTCGATCTTGCGATGGATATTTTACGCGGAGGAGACGAGGCAGACAAAACGACCCTTTCGCGCGCAGCCCAGACCCGCTTCCTTCAGGACGGACCGATCTCGCTTTATGCGAGCATGCTCCAGAAATTTCAGGCGATGGTGGCGGAGGAGAAAGCAGAAACTTTTAAGGCTACGGAAGGTGAAAGCAGGCCTGTTCCGGACGCCGGGGAACGTGGAACCGGAGATGACGGGCCTCCAACCCAGGACTTGCGGAGGAACGGCAAGCGCTCCGAGATGCGTCTTCCTCTGGAAGCCGCGTTTGACCGCAACAGGATCGCCGGGTTTTATCTGGTGCCGCCCATTCCTTCCGGGTTGAATTTTGAGGCCGCACGCCAGATGGTTTTAGGTGAGTATGTCCTGCTGCCCAATCAATTGAATATGTCTTTTGCGCTGACGCCTGATGATCGCGGCACAGTGCTTCGCGACAGGATCGGCAGCAGCCTTGCGGCCATTGCATTTGAAGAAAATCCCGCGGCCCCTAAAGCGCCGCCCGCGGCCTGGAGTTTAAGTCCCCGGGCCAAGGCCGGATTCTTCTCCACCATCTTCTTCTATAACTTTACGCGGGGCGCTGAAACAAGAACTCTGGCCGTCAATATCGCCAATGGCTATGGCGAGCCCAGCAGGGTCGTCCGGCGCGATGTCCTGAATCAGGCGCATTATGATCTGGCGGGCCGTACCGCCCACCATCCGCGGGTTTTCACGACAGGAGAAGTCAAATTCAAGAATATCACCGATGCTCAGCTGGACATGAGAATGCTTGGGCGCATGTATAACAGGCAGGGGGAGTTTAACCCGGCCGTCTGGGCCCAGCTTGTCAGCTATTTTTCTCAGGGGCGCACCGCGATTCTGGAAGGGGACATCAATGCCGGAATTTTTGAGGCCCTCCCCGGCACGACGGAAATCCACTTTTCAGCGCCTGTGAACGGTACGCTTCCTATCAAGTGGGAAGTGGACCTGGATGGGACCAAGAGATTCACCAAATTCGACAACCCGCATGAAATCGCGGTTCAGATGATGAGCCTGCTGGCTTATTTTTCAGAGCTTCAGCCGGATGGCAAGACCATTTCCGCCCTGACGCAGGTCTTTCCCAATGCGGGTGACTGGGTCTACCGCAAAAATCCCCAGACAAACGCGGATGAAGTTTTCATGATCACCATGCGGAACCGCGAGGTCATGACGGTCCCGGAATTTATTGACGGTATGATTCATCTTTTTGCGCTGGATGAAGGGAAAACCGCGGACCAGCTGGTTGCTTCCTCGACCGCGCGCGCCATTATTGTCGCGCCTCTGCCTGTTTCCAATCCGGCCATTGCTTTTCACGGCCTGTTACGCGGGAACATCGAGGTCTACGGCGAGAAGATGGGAAGAAAAGTCACGACGGACATGCTGAAGCAGTATGAAGCTTCGCCCCTCTCCGCGCCTTACCGCGCTGCGATCCAGGAATTTTTGGACGGAAAACTTTCTATTACAGCCAATTTTGAGGCGCAGGGTTTTGTTCCGGTCAAGCGCTCTGAAATCCGGGAAGCCCAGAGAAAAAGAGCTGAGGCGCGCCAGCGCGAAGAATCAAGAGCCAAGGTCTTCCGTTATTTGGGAGCGGGCGCGCTCATGGGGGTTTTTCTTGCCGCGGCGGTCGCCGTCACTCTTTATATTCGCCAGCCCGCCGCCAAAAAACAGGAGGCGGCGCCTGAACAGCGTATTGATGATAAAAAAGACAAGAAGAGGGGTAAGGGGGAGGAAGAAGCGCCCCGCAGGGAAATTAAAATCGTGCCTCCTCAGGCGGGCGGGGATGGAAAACGTTCTGAAATGCGGATGTGGCGCGCCGGCGCGGCCCTTCTTTTGACCAGCATTCTTGCTTTGACGGGCGCTCCCGATCAGTTAACACAGCAGGCTGCCGGGCAGGAAAAGGTTGTCCGCCTGGGCGGGAGCTTTGACAACGACATTGAGCGGCTTGAAAAAGACGGCCGCATGGCCGGGCCGGTTGGAAGGCAAAAATTTGAACAGTACACACTCTCAGACCGCAGCGCGGCCGTGGCCAGCCTGCGCAGGCAGCTGAAAGATAACAAGGTCCGGGCCGCGGATTATCCCGTTCTTCTGCGCGCGCTTGAAGTCTCATTTGGAAAGTCCTTCCGCCAGACCGACTCGGCAATCTCAGGGGACGAGGTTGAGACGCTTCTCAAGGACCTGGACGCGAGAGTCAAGGACAAGGCCGACCTTTCCAAGGACAAGGAAGCCAGGGGAATTGCCAAAAAACTCACAGACCGTTACTTGAAGGAAATTGGCTACGAGCTGGAATATCAGTATGAAGCCGGACAAGCCGCCCTTGAAACCGGTGTCACGCCGGAAAGTGTCGCGGTTTACATGCGCGGCGTGCGCAAGACCGGGTATGAAGATATCCAGAAAAAGTTCGCGGTTTATTACCAGAAATATTACAAGGCGGACCCGGATGGTTCGGAGCAGGGGCGCGTGACCACAGCTTTGCAGAAAGCCCGCAGCCGTTTTATCGCGGGCCTGGATGTCACAGTCAAGCCTTTGCAGACCGCGGAAGCTGCGGCCAAGGAAAAAGTCACGGCCGCTGAGAA
>CAZIQJ010000202.1:0-4467 GCA_964541285.1 uncultured bacterium
GGGCTGGTTTCATTCGCCCCCAGGTGGTTTGAGAAGAAATCATGAAACTTTCGATCATTATTCCGACCTATAACGAGCAGAACACTATCGAAGAGCTGGTGGCCTATGTCCAGTCCGTCCAGTATCCGGTCCCGCATGAAATCATCATCGTGGACGACGCGTCGATTGACCGCACGTATGAAAAGGAAATTTCCATCCGGCGTCACAGCCGTGAAGAGCAGGACAATATCCGGCTTTTCAAAAACCGGGTGAACCGGGGCAAGGGCTATTCCATCCGTGAGGGCATCCGCCATGCCAAGGGTGACATTATCATTATTCAGGATGCGGACCGGGAGTACGATCCTCACGATATCCCGAAACTCCTTCAGCCTGTTTTGACGGGCGAGCAGCAGGTTGTTTACGGAAGCCGGTTTCTGGGCCGTCCACGCCCGCAGGGCATGGCCTTCCCCAACTGGGTCGCCAACCGTTTTCTGACTTTTCTGACCAATATTTTTTACGGCCTCAATCTGACCGATATGGAAACCTGCTACAAGGTTTTCAGGGCCGACCTGATCAAGAGTTTCAAGCTGCGCGCGAACCGTTTTACTTTTGAACCTGAAGTTACGGCCCTGACCGCCAAGAGAAAAATTTCCATCCTTGAGATTCCCATCAGTTATAACGGACGCACGGCCAAGGAAGGCAAGAAAATCAAAGCCAAGGATTTCTTTTTCGCGATCCTGGTCCTGCTGAGGCATCTTTTCTGAGTTTGAAAAAAACATTCTTCTGTATTGTTCTGGCCGCGGCCGTTTTTAACTGCCTTGGCCTTTTTTTTCTTGGCGGCCGCATGGAAGCCCCGCCCGATACTGAAGTTTTTTATTCTCCGGCAGCACAGAGCCTTTTGGACGGCGCCGGCTACCGGGTTGATGGAAAGTTTTCAGACCGCTACCCGCCGCTGTATCCGGTATTTCTCGCGGGCGTTTACGCGGCCACGGGTGCGCACGGCACCGGTAATACGGTTTATCCCGTTATCATCGCTTTCCTGCAGGCGTTGAATTGCGGATGGATCTTTCTTATCGCGCGCCGGATGCTTTGTCCGGAAAAAATCGCGGCCGCGTTTTTTGCAACCTGCCCGTTTTTCGCGGCCCTGAGCATGACCGGTTATGCCTGGACGGCCATGCCGCTGTTCCTGTTTTTATTTTTCGCCGCGGTTTTTTTTCTGCTCAAAGCGGCTGACGGCCGGAGAAAGCAGTTTTTTTCGGCGGCCAGCGGCAGCGCGCTGGGGCTGAGCTGTCTGGCATGGCCCGCCCCGGTTTATATATGGGTGGTTTTTACCGCCTATCTGGCGCTTAAAAAAGCGGGGAAAAGGGCCGGGGCCGTCTTCATTCTTGCCTTCTTTCTGCCGATTCTTATGTGGAGTTCTATTGTTTGGAAAAACACGGGCCATTTCAGGGTTTCGGGCGGCCAGTGGCCGTCTGTCCGTGACGGCCTGACGCATGCGGAAAGTCCGAAATTCGGGGCGTTTGAATTTGTCCGCAAAGCCCGTGAAGAGATGCTTTCCGGACGGGTCAACAGCCCCGGGCAGGCAGCTTCTTTTATAAAGGAAAGACTGGCCGCGGATTTCAGCGGCACGCTGTCATTTATGGCGTTTAAATTTTTCAGGCCCTGGTATGCCACGGATTCCGAAAAGCATGAAGGTCTGATTCTGGCGGTTCAGCTTCCTTATCTGCTTCTGGCGGCTGCGGGTCTTTCCGGACTTTGGAAGAAAAGAAAAGACGAGGTTTTTTTGTTTCTGGGAATTGTCTGTTATTTCTGGCTGGCGGCATTTGCGGTTCTTCCGATATTGCGTTACATGATGCCGGCTATGGGCGTTTTGATGATTTTTTCCGCGGCCGGGGCCGCGCGTTTTTCAGCCCGAAAGGCGGCTTCATGAAAACCGGTTCCGCGGCCGTGCCGTTTTACAGGCCCCTGATCGAGGCGGCTGACGTGCGCGGCGTGGTCCGCGCGCTTAAGTCCGGCTGGATCACCACAGGACCGCAGACAAGGATTTTTGAGCAGAAGTTCGCGCGTTTCACGGGATCTCCCGAAGCGCTGGCGCTGAGTTCCTGCACCGCAGCACTGCATCTCGCGCTTTTGTGCCATGGTATCGGCAGGGGGGATTTTGTCATCACCACGCCCGTGACTTTCTGCTCCGGCGTGCATGTCATCGAACACGCGGGCGCGAAACCGCTGCTCGCGGACATTGACCCCTTCACGTTTAATATTGCTCCGGAAAAAATCGAGAAGATCATTCTGGAAAATAAAAGCAGACGGAAAAAAATCAAGGCCATGATCGTGACTCATTTCGCGGGCCATCCCTGCGACATGGATAAAATCGGCGTGATTTCAAAGAAATACGGCATTCCGGTCATTGAAGACGCGGCCCACGCCATTCCGGCGAAATTCCGCGGCAGAATGATCGGCGGCCCGGGCAATCTGACGGCTTTCAGTTTTTACGCCACCAAAAACCTGGCCACGGGCGAAGGCGGCATGCTGACAGGCCCTGCGCATCTTTTGAAAAAAGCCAGGCTTTTGAGCCTGCACGGCATGAGCCGCGATGCCTGGAAACGCTATGCCGCGGGAGGCAGCTGGCACTATGATGTTCTGGAAGCGGGGTTCAAGTATAATTTGACGGACCTGCAGGCCGCGCTTGGCCTGAGTCAGCTCGCAAAGCTGGAAAAAATGCAGGCGCGCCGGAAGAGGATTGTCAGAATGTATGACAGGGCGTTTTTAAAAATGCCGGAACTTTTTATTCCCGTGGAAAAAAAGAGCGTCAGCCATGCCTGGCATTTATACGTGCTGCGGCTGAACCTGCCGCTTCTGAAAATTTCAAGGGACCGGTTTATCCAGGAGCTGAATGCGCAGGGCATCGGCACCAGCGTTCATTTTATTCCCATGTACCGGCACTCTTATTATAAAAAGAAATACGGATGGAAGCCGGCCGGGTTTCCCGCGGCGGAAGGGGAGTATCAGCGCAGCCTGTCTCTCCCTTTATATCCGGCCATGAAGGACCCGGATGTGCGCCGCGTTATCTCCGCAGTTGAAAAAACAGTTTCCCGTTTCCGGAAAAGAGGAAATTCATGAAAAGGCTTCTGGATATTTTCCTGGTTCTGCTTTTTGCGCCTTTTTTGATACTCCTCTGTCTTGTGATTTCCATTATGGTCCGCCTGGATTCGCCCGGCCCGGTTTTTTTCAGTCAGAAGCGTGTTGGAAAAAACGGCCGTCTGTTTAATATCCATAAATTCAGGACCATGGTCGAAGACGCGGAAACTCTCGGCCCTCAGATTACCGCCTACAACGACCCGCGCATCACGCAGATCGGCGCTATTTTGCGCTGGTTCAAGCTTGATGAAGCCCCTCAGTTTTTCAATGTTCTGAAAGGCGACATGAGCCTGGTCGGACCGCGTCCTGAAATTCCCAAGATCGTTGAAAAATACTCCGATGAAGAGAAGGTCATCCTGAGCGTTCCTCCCGGCATCATAGGCCCCAGCCAGATCCGCAACCGTGACGAAGAAGAAATGATGAAGGGGCAGGCAGACACGGAGCGATTTTACGTTGAGCAGATTCTTTCCGAAAAAATAAAGACGGACATGGCCTATGTCCGCAACAAGGACCCCTTTAAAGATATCAAACTGCTGTTCGGCGGCGCAGGCATGCTCCTGTTCAGCTCTTTCAGGTTTCGTTATATTTTCGAGAGCAGGAGAAGGCTGCTTTTTCTGTTTCTCGACCTGCTTCTTTCGGGAGTTTCTTTTTACGCCGCGCTGTCGCTGCGCTTCGAAGGGAAAATCCCGGCCTATGAAAACCAGATTTTCTGGACCCTGATGCCGCTGATCTTTATCCTTCGCGCTCCCTGCTTCATTTACTTCGGACTTTACCAGACGCTGTGGCAGTACCTGGGCACGCAGGAGCTTTTCGCTATTTTCAAGGCCGTTCTGATCAGCGCTCTTTTGTACCCTGTGCTTTTCTTTTTACTGCAGGTGGATTTTCCTCCCCGCTCCGTACTGGTTATTGATTCGCTTCTGCTTATCCTGTTTCTTGGAGGTCTCAGGGTTTTCTTCAAAATTACGGCCGAGAAACTCAGGAAACCCTATCTTGGAACCGGAATCAGCAAAAAAAATGTGGTCATTATCGGCGCGGAAGACACGGGCGAGTTTCTGGTGCGCGAGTTTATCAAGAATCCCACGCTTGGCTACAAGCCTGTGGGTTTTCTGGATGATGACCCGGAGAAATGGGGCATCAGGATCCATGGAGTCAAAGTCATGGGAAAAATTCAGCAGCTGGCCGACATCGCGAAAGTCAAAAAAGCAGAAGAGGTCATTATCGCCCTGCCCAAAGCGTCCTCACTTGAAATGCGGGACATCACCAAGAAGTGCAAGGATCTGAACCTGGCTTGCCGCGTGGTGCCCACGGTTTCATCCCTGCTGTCGCCGCAGGCGCTGCCGCTCAGGCTGC
>CAZIQJ010000203.1:0-4412 GCA_964541285.1 uncultured bacterium
CGCATGGCTTTTCCCATCCTCGTATTCTTGATAAAAAAGTGCAGGCCTGCCATGAGCGCGATGGAAACAAAAGCGATCAGCAGCTGAAGGTCCGTAAAAGCCACGCCATGGAACGTGAATTTTTTCGGCTGAAAAAGAACCGGGAAATTTTTGTCCGAAGGCCCGAAGGCCAGCATGATGACATTCTGAAGCAGGAAAGAAACGCCGATGGCCGTGATCAGCGGAGCCAGGCGCGGAGCCGTGCGCAGCGGGCGGTAGGCAAAACGCTCAATGACAAGGCCCAGCAGGCCGGTGCCCGCCATGGAAAAAAGAAAAATCAGAAGGATAAAGGCCGCGTTCCCCCCGCTGAACAGGGTGTTCGTCAGCAGAAAGGCCAGAAGGCCGAAATACGCGCCCACCATAAAAACGTCGCCGTGCGCGAAATTGATCAGCTGGGCAATGCCGTAAACGATGGTGTAGCCGAGGGCGATCAGGGAGTAAATGAAGCCGATGGTCAGACCGTTGATGATCTGCTGAAAAAAAACGCCGCCCATTCCGATATCAGGCTTCCGCGGGCCCGATGTACGCCAGCTTCCCCTGATGGAACTTGAAGACGCCGATCATCTGGTTCTTGTTGTCGCCCTTTTCGTCAAAAACAACTTTGCCCGTGATCCCGGAAAATTCCGGAATCTGGCGCATGGCTTTTAAAACCGCTTCACGGTTTTTTGCTCCGCCCTTGCGGATGGCCTCAATAAGGATATTGGTGGCGTCGTACGCGTAAGCCGACCACTGCCCGATGGGGCCGTAAAGCTTTTCATATTTCTGGATAAATTCTTTGGCTGAAGGAACCTGGTGAATGTCCCCGCCCACCATGGTCGCGAAAGTTCCTTCCGCGATCTCCGGCGTGGCCAGCTGGCTGTAAATGGGATTGGCAAGGCCGTCTCCACCCATCAAACCCGCGGTAATGCCCAAAGCCCGCGCCTGACGCACCATGAGCGCGCCTTCAGGGTAAATACCGCCGAAATAAATAAGGTCGGGGTTCATGGGCTTGATGCGGGTCAGGAGCGGAGTGAAATCCTTGTCCCCCTGCGTGATGCCTTCATGGCCCAGAACATTTAAACCAATTTCACGCGCTTTCTTTTCAAACTCATCGGCAAGGCCTTTGCCGTAAGTGGTCTTGTCATCAATAACGAAAACGCTTTTTACGCCCAGGTGATTCATGGCGTACTTCGCCGCGCTGGGTCCCTGCACATCATCCGTGGCCGCGGTGCGGAAAAAAGTGTCAAAACCCTGGCGGGAAATTTCCGGATTGGTGGAAACCGCCGTCAGCTGTACCAGGCGCGCTTCATGATAAATCGCGGACGCCGGCTTGCTGCAGCTGGAATTGAAATGCCCCATGACCGCGAGCATGTCCGGGTCCGAGGCGAATTTCTTGGCCACGTTCACGGCCTGCGCCGGATTGTGCTGGTCATCCGCGCTCACGGCTTCAAGCTTGAAACCCGGAATGACGTCGCCCTTGGCATTGGCCTCTTCCACAGCCATGGAAACGCCGCGGCAGGTATCCACGCCAAGCTGGGCCTGATCGCCCGTCATGGGCGCGGCACAGCCAATCTTGATGGTGCTTCCGGCCGGGGTCTGCGAGCAGCCTGAAAGCGCCAGAATAAAAAGAAAAGAACAGGCATAAAAGAAATTTTTGCGCACGGTTTACCTCTTGGTTGATTGGGACTTTTTATGGTCCAGCCACTCTTTAAGAATCGGCAGGAATGAAAGGAAAATAACAGCCAAAACCACATAGTGGATCTTTTTCTCAATATCCGGAATCGAACGCCCCAGGAAGTAGCCCAAAAGCGTCATGCTCATGACCCAGCCGATGCCGCCCAGGATATTGTAGGAAAAGAAGCGGAAGTAATTCATCCTCCCAACCCCGGCCACAGTAGGTGCGAACGTGCGGACAATGGGAACAAAGCGGGCCAGGACAATGGTCTTGTTGCCGTACTTTTCGTAAAACCGCTGGGCGCGCAAAAGATGGTCCTTGTGAAATAAGAACGAATTTTCCTTGTTAAAAATCCTGGGACCCATGTGATAGCCGATGGCATACCCCACGCTGTCGCCCAGCACCGCGGCTGTGATCAAAAGACCGTTGAGCACCCAGATATTCAGAACACCGTCAACCGCGCTCAAAAGGCCGGCTGTGACAAGGAGAGAGTCGCCGGGAAGGAAGAAACCGACCAGAAGCCCGGTTTCAGCGAAGACAATCACGACAAGAACGAGGTAACCGCCCCAGCGGATCAAGTCATCCAGATTATGGAAATGCGAAAAAAACTGCTCCACTAAACCTCAAAGGGTTGCCCTGCAAATTCAGAAGGAAATCCGGCAGTGCTTCACCGCTGCGTGCAGTATAAAAAAAGTAGCGCCTTTTAGCAATGAATCTCTTGGGTCAGGCGCGCCGGGCGTGGCTCCGCCACGACTTCCCCGCTTCAAACAAAAGCATCAGCGCGAGAACAAAAAGAAACACCGCGATCAGGCCCGTGGGGTCTGCGAAAAACTGCCCGGCAAGAAGACGCCCCGCGGCCGCGTGAATCATGATGCCCAGCGTCCAGAGCGTCATGGCCAGCATGAACACCATGGGAATCAGGCTCATGGCCCACGGATATCCCGCTCTTGCCAGCCAGGTCGAAAGAATCATCAGCGTCAACGCGGCCAGCAGCTGGTTGGACGTTCCAAACACAGTCCAGAAAAGCTTCCAGGCCGGAATCAGGTTCCCCTGCGGGTCCGTGACTTTCAGGCTGATACAGATCAGCGGAAGCGCCAGGCTGATGAGCGTGGCGCCGATACTGCCCGGCACGCCCTTCCATCCGGTCAATTCCTGAAAAAGGTAGCGGGTCAGACGCGTGGCCACATCCAGCGTGTCGTAAATGAAAGTCGTGAACGCCAGCAGCGTGAACGCGCGTGCGAACTCGCGGGGAATCCCCACGCTCTGCACAAAACGGCTCAGACCTTCAGCGTAAATCCGGTCCGGTGATGCGGAAGTCAAGGCATCGCCCTTGGCCAGGATCATGACCGTTGAAAGAGCGATCAGCGCGACCACACTTTCCATCAGCATGCCGCCGTAGCCGACCATGCGGCAGTCGGTTTCACGCGCGATTTGTTTGGACGTAGTGCCGGAGCAGACAAGCCCGTGAAAACCGGAACACGCGCCGCAGGCCACGGTCACAAAAAGAATCGGAAAAAGCGGCATGCCCTTGGCGTTGGTCCAGGAAATAAACGCGGGATACTGAATACTCTCCCCGCCCATAAAAAGGCCGATCAAACCCGCGGCCAGAGTTCCGTAAAGAAACATGCCGCCGAGGTATCCGCGAGGCTGAAGAAGCAGCCACACCGGAATAATCGAGGCCACGAAACAGTATCCCAGCAGCAGCACGTTCCAGACCTGCTGGGATGTCAAGCCAGCGAACGCGGGAACCACAATGGGAAGCCTCTGGCCAAACCAGATGGACAAAAGCACCAAAGGAAGAAAAATCGCAGTGGCCATGCCCAGCGGCATTTTAAGTTTGGTCATGCAAAGCCCCATGGCCAGACCGATCAAAAGGTAGCAGACAGACGAGGTCGCGACTCCGCCGCCAAGCTCCGGGTCCACAAAAGAAGAGCTGGTCAGGTCCGTGAACGCGGTGATGACGTAAATCAGCGAGATCCAGACAAACAGGAGAAAGAGAAAATAACCGCGCCGGCCGAACTGCTCTCGCACAATTTCCACAATCGAGGACGCTTTGTGGCGGATAGAACCCACCAGACTTGAAAAATCATGCACCGCGCCGAAGAAAATACCGCCGACCACGATCCAGATCAGGACAGGAAGCCAGCCGAACCACAAAGCGCCCAGAATCGGGCCGACGATGGGTCCTGCCGCGGCAATGGCTGAAAAATGCTGGCCCAGAAGAAACTTTCTCTCGGTCGGAACAAAATCCACGCCGTCATTTTGCGTGACCGCGGGCGTGACATTGGAATCCTGAAGACGGAAAAAGCGGGACAACAGCCTGCCGTAAGTCTGGTACGCGATGAAGAAAAGCGCGATGACGCCGAGCGCCAGAGCGAAGAGCGTCACGGGACGCTCCTGAAAAACTGAGGCCTTTCAGGCATGGACGGAAAGCTCAGGATTTGATCTTTTCCGGAATCCGCATTTTATAAAAGGATTTCCAGACAAAAAAGAGCCCTGTGACAAAGAAAACAGCGCCGGCAATACGCGTTGTCGCGGGGTTCATCTTGATCGCGATTTCGACCGCAAGCATGCCGAACAGGGTTGAGAACTTGATGATCGGGTTAAGGGAAACGGAAGTCGTGTCCTTGAAAGGATCGCCCACCGTGTCTCCGATAACGGTCGCGGCGTGAAGCGGCGTATTTTTCTCGCCCAGGTCCACTTCAACAAGCTTCTTGGC
>CAZIQJ010000204.1:0-4307 GCA_964541285.1 uncultured bacterium
GCTCTTTGCGGCGTCATAAATTTCTGAAAAAAGTAAATGACTCCGGCTTCGCGGACGCCCAATCCCCCAAGGGAAGGAGCCATGCTGACCACATTCACCAGGGGAATAATAATAAAAAAAACAAACGGGTTCAGCTCGATGTGAAGGCTGCGCGCCAGCCAGTAATGAATGGTGATGAAAAAGCACTGGCCCGCCATGGAGATGAGAACAGCCTGGATCATTTTCTTTTTATGCCGCTTGAACTCGTCCACTGCTTCATAGACAACCTTGAGGCTGGTTTTAATTCCGGCAGGTATCCAGCGCGCAAAAAAGCCCAAGGCGCGGGCGGCCCTTCGGCTGCAGATCAGAACCACCGCGGCAAGCATGGCCCCCGCGAAAAGATAGGTCAGCTGGGTAATCTTGGGGTCATTGAGCTTGTGGCTGTAGAGGGCGATTGAGATCATAGCCATGATCCCAAGGGCAAAAAAGCCCATAATCCGGTCCATAAGCACGGAAGTCATGGACTCGACCTTCTTGCCTGAGTGCTTCCATGCGTAATACCCCTTCACAAGATCACCGCCGACGGCTGAGGGCAGAAAAAGGTTAAAAAACAGGCCCACCAGGCCAAGGTAGAAGCTTTCGTTGAAGCTGATCCGTATTTTATGGACCTTGAAGATGCACTGAAGGCGCAGGGCAAGAAAAACCAGCCCGATGACATAGAACAAAACAGCCACGCTGAAGTAGTTCCACATGACCTCGTTTCTTAAAATTCCGGCAGCTTCGTGAAATTTGGAGCGGAACGACCAGCAGATGGCGGCGATAGCGCCAACGCTTATGGCGATGCGGAGAAAAAGACCCAGAGCACTCTTCTTCTTTTTCTTTGTCATGATTTTTGGGCGAATTTCATCTGAAGTTCGGGCAAAAGGGAGTCAAAAACTTCCTTTTCTTCAGGGCTGAGGTTGCCTGCGCTTTTTGCCTGCACCGCCATGAGCAGCTCGATCATTTCCCGTCCCGCATCAAGGTTGATTTCAGCAGGCGAACCATCGGGCAGCGGAACCTCTCCAAGATGCATCATGGCTTGAAGCCCGAGCGTGCTGAGAAGGTTCAGAAAAGGCTTGGAAGTTTTAGGTTGAGGTTTAGCCGGAGTCTGTGAAGACGAAGGAGCTTTCTCGCGCTCGCGCACGATATTGTCTTTCCAGCTTTCGTCGACTTTCTTCTGTGTGAAGCGAATGTCTTTATCGTCCGGCATGGCGCTCTGGTTATTTAAATAAAAAAGAGGTTCCCGGCCCAGTGGGGATCTGTGACCGGAAACCTCTGTAGGAGAGTAGAGACCGAAGTCTCTAGTGCTGAAATTTATATCACAGGGGGTCTTTCCCTGTCAACGCAAATTTAACCCAAAAACTCGACGGCAACACCCATTTGCTTCTTCCGGAACTCCCGGCGGCTCAACCTGCCCTGGAGTTGGTATTCTTCCGGGAAATTGGCGCTTGGAAAGATCAGCACATCCGCTGTAAGTCCTTCAAATGGCTCAAGTTTCTCCAATTTCTTGGAGGCTTCGAGATCCAGGTACTCAGCAAACAGGCCGCCCTCACTTATGTTTGTAGCAATGGCCCGGGTAGAGAGGATTTCCCCGTTCTTCAGGTGGATTTTAAGGTCAATCGGAAGGGCCACATGCATGCGCTTGCTGCGCCTGCGCTCAATGGCCGAACCGGGTGAATTCCCCTCCGGAGTGACTTCTGTGGTGAAAATGGAGTGCCCCGCCCTCTCCTTCTCAAGAAGAAAGGGGCCAAAGTCCTCAGCGACTTCTTTTTCACTGGGACAGATACGGACATTGCGAGGGAGATAAGTACTCTCCAGAGCGCGTTCCATATCGCCGGAAACCCCAAATAGAAGGCTTTTCTGAGGTCTGAGACAGGCTGCCAGCAGTTTGCGAAGGCCCAGAGGCTCAAGCCCTGAAAGCATCTGCAGGTTAAGGATCACCCGTTGAAGGCGGTGACGCCTGATATTACGCTGAATCTTGTCTGCAGCCTCTTGGAGGCTTTCCTGGGTCGGATCGCCCAGAAGGTCAAACACCCGAACACTTCCAATTTCTCTGATACTCACAGTTAATTTGTTCATATAGGAATCCTCATCTTTCTGTTTGTCTAAAGGAAAGATACATGAGGGTATTTAAAAAGTCCAATCAATATAGAAAAATATATCAAATGATAGTTCTTTAAGGATAAAACTAAGGTAAAAGAGTATTTAAAGATCTAATAAAGATCAATAACTATCAAAATTGATCAATTACTAGCTTTTGGAGGGGTCTGGCGGGTCTTAAGGGCTTCAATGTGAATCTTTTCAAAACCAGATTCTTTGGGACGATAGTAAGTTTTTTTTCCGCCCCCGTAAGCCTGCCCTTTGGCTTCATCAGGACGGGAATGAGGATAAATATAGCCTTCACCATGTCCCATTTTTTTTGCACCCGGATAATGACTGTCCCGTAAATGCTCAGGAACTTCTTCGGATTTCTGGTTCTCCACATCCCTTGAAGCTTCTTCAATGGCCAGGTAACTGGCATTGCTTTTGGGGGCCATGGCCAGATAGGTAACCATCTGAGCGAGAATAATACGTGCTTCCGGGAGTCCGACAAATTCCACCGCCTGAAGACCGGCCGATGCCAGCACCAAAGCCTGAGGGTCTGCGTTGCCAATGTCTTCGCTGGCAAGTATCAAAAGCCGGCGCATGATAAAACGCGGGTCTTCTCCCGCATAAAGCATTTTCGCCAGCCAGTAAACCGCGGCATCAGGATCAGAACCGCGCAAACTTTTGATAAAGGCGCTGGCAGTATCGTAATGATAATCTTCGTCTGCATCATAATAGACGATCCGGCGCTGGCAGGATTCCTCCGCAGCTTTTTCATCAATCGTGATGACACCTTCAGAATCAGGCGGCGTGGTCAAGACGGCGACCTCAAGCGAATTCAACACCCGGCGGGCATCTCCTGATGCCGCGACAGCGAGATGCTTGAGGGCCGCATCCTCCGCTTTGATTTTCAGATGCCCCAATCCCCTCTCAGGATCCGCGATGGCGCGTTTTAAAAGCGCGATTAAATCTGATATTTCAATGAGCCTGAGTTCGAAAATGGTGGAACGTGACAAGAGCGGGCCATTGATGGCGAACGAAGGGTTGTGCGTCGTGGCCCCGATCAAAATAACGCCGCCGCGCTCTACATCCGGCATCAGGATATCCTGCTGAGCTTTGTTGAAGCGGTGAATCTCATCAATAAAAAGGATGGTTTTCTTCCCCTGCTGCAGACGCAGCTGGGCCTGGGCTAGAACCTGACGGATTTCCGCGGCATTGGACGTGACCGCGTTCAGAGGAACGAAATGCGACTGGGTTACGCGCGAGATGACCTGGGCCAGCGTGGTCTTTCCGCAGCCCGGCGGGCCGTAAAAAATCATGGAAGTCCACCGGTCGGACTGAAGGGTGCGGTTCAGCAGCTTGCCTGGAGCCAGAAGATGGGATTGCCCGACGATCTCTTCAAGATTGCGTGGACGCATGCGCGCGGCCAAAGGAAGATTTGCCGAGACTTCCGCCTCGGAAAGCTCCGGCGGAGCAAAAAGGCCGGGAGTCTGCGCAGGTTTTTTTCCTGCCATAAGTCCTCCGTCAGGGTTTACTGAAAAGCGCCCTGAAATTTTTTAGCGATGGTGTCCGCGATGCCGGAATGAAGTTTCTGGATATCGTCCGAGAGAAGTGTTTTTTCCAGCGACTGATAAGTCACACGGTAGGCGAGGTTCTTGAAACCCTTTGGAATACGCCCACCCTGAAAAAGATCGAAGAGCTCCACTTTACGGGCAAGCTCCCCGCCCAAAGCGCGGATCTCCGCCTCAATCTGGCCGGACTTGACCGACTCGGGCACCACAACGGCCAGGTCGCGCACAATCGCCGGATAACGCGGGAACTCCTGAAAAACCGGAATCGTTTTAAGTTTACCAGCAAGCTGAGGAATAGAGATCTCCGCGTAATAAACTTTGCTTTCAATATCCCAGTGATGCGCGAGAGAAGGCGCAATCTCGCCCAGAAAGCCGGCTTCTTTTCCGTCAATCATGACCGCCTCGCAAATTCCATCCGTGAAAATTTCACGGCTCGAGGATTCAAATATGTGAGCGGACTGAAGCTGACCGGCGAGAAACCCATCGATCCAGCCTTTTAAGTCATAAAAGCCGCCGCTGCGCGCAGGATCCTGCCAGGATTTTTCTGTTTTCTGACCGGTAAAGGCAACCGCAAGTACACGTTCCTCGACCGGAAGCTTTCCCGAAGCATCCACAGAATAGCGGTTAGCCAGC
>CAZIQJ010000205.1:0-4296 GCA_964541285.1 uncultured bacterium
AGAAGAAAAAGCGCGAGAAAGGCCAGAGCTGTAAAAATCAGGATTCCCCGGACCAGCGGAGGCTCAGTCAGGGCAGAACGCGGACCTGCCCGGTCCGGTACAACAAGAGAACCTGCGGGCGCGTGCATCAGATGCTCTGAAACTTTCTGCTCCATGCCTGGAGCGCGTTGATAAGGAGAAGCATGATAAACGAAATAACCAGCATGACCGCGGCAATGGCCGTGGCCCCGGCATAATCATACTGTTCCAGCTTGATCATGATAAGAAGAGGCATGATTTCGGTTTTAAGAGGCATATTGCCGGCGATAAAGACAACCGAGCCGTATTCTCCCAGCGCGCGGGCAAAAGCCATGGTGCAGCCCGTGATCAGGGACGGAAAAAGCATGGGAAAAAAAACGCGCGTAAAAGTCTGCCAGCGGCTGGCGCCAAGACTGGAAGCCGCTTCTTCGATTTCAGCGTCCAGGTCCTGAAGAATCGGCTCCACGGTCCTGACCACAAAAGGAAGTCCGATAAAGGTGAGCGCGATCACAATCCCCAGCGGCGAGAAAGCAGAATGAATGCCAAGCTTGTAAAGAGGCCCGCCCAGCCAGCCTTTTGGAGAATAAAGGGTGGTCAGGCAGATGCCGGCCACGGCCGTGGGAAGAGCGAAGGGAAGGTCCACAAACGCATCCACGATTTTCTTGCCCGGAAAATCATAACGCACCAGCACCCATGCGACCAAAAGGCCAAAAAATCCGTTAATCAGCGCGGCCACAAGTGAAGCTCCAAAGCTGAGCCTGAAGGCGGCAAGCGTACGCGCAGAAAACATGATTTTCTGGAATTCCTCAAAACTGAGCGAGGAAGCCCGAAAAAAAAGCATGGAAAGCGGAATCAGGACAATCACGCCCAGATAAAGAAGCGTAAAACCCAGAGTCAGCCGGAATCCCGGAAGGACACTATGCTGTTTAAGATTTTTCATTGGCCGCCAATCATATCAAATTCAGCCTTCGATTTCCCCGTTAAAATTTCGTAAGCATCCTGAAACAAACGCGAAGCTTAGACCTGATAAATCTTGTCGAAGCTGCCGCCGTCAGCAAAGTGATCCTGCTGCGCCTTCTGCCAGCCGCCAAAATCCTGAATGGTCACAAGTTCCAGCTTCGGAAACCGCGCCGCGTATTTTTCTGCAACTGATGCAAGGCGCGGGCGGTAATAATGCTTCGCGATGATCTCCTGGGCGGTTTCCGTGTAGAGAAATTCCAGGTAGGCTTTGGCAGCTTCCTCAGTGCCGTGTTTTTTGGCGATCTTGTCCACCACGGTCACCGGCGGCTCCGCGAGAATACTCAGCGAAGGCGTCACGATTTCGAACTGGCCCGGCGCGAGGTCTGTCGTAATCAAAAAAGCCTCGTTTTCCCACGCAATCAGAACGTCGCCGATGCCGCGTTCCGCAAAGGTGGTCGTGGCTCCGCGCGCGCCCGTGTCAAACACCGTGACGTTCTTTAAAAGTGCTGTTAGAAACGGCTTGATCTGCGCTTCATCGCCATTAAATTTCTTTTTGGCAAAAGCCCAGGCCGCCAGATAATTCCAGCGCGCGCCGCCCGAAGTTTTGGGGTTTGGCGTGATGATGGAAATACCTTCCCTTACAAGATCATCCCAGTCCTTGATGCCTTTGGGATTCCCTTTATTGACTACAAAAACAATCGTCGAAGTATAAGGAGAGCTGTTGTCCGGAAGTTTTTGCTGCCAGTTTTTTGAGATCAAGCCGCCTTTGGTTCCAAGCGTATCGATATCAAAACCCAGCGCCAGCGTGGCCACGTCAGCGTCCAGTCCATCGATGATGGCCCGGGCCTGCTTGCCCGAACCTCCGTGCGATTGATTGAACTTGATCGTCTGTCCGGTTTTTTCTTTCCATTGCTTTCCGAACGCTTCATTGATTTCCTGATACAGTTCACGGGTCGGGTCATAGGAAACATTGAGAAGCGTGATCTCCTTCCCTTCCGCCGCGAATACCGCCGGCGCAGCCCCCTGCGCCAGCAAAAACACAAACACAAGAACCGAACTCCACAGCCTGCTTTTCATAACTGCTCCTTTTAATCTTTTAATTTTTAAAACGCCATCTGGATCCGGCTCAAAAACGCGTTTTCATTGCGCCGGTTTCCGCCGGAAGCCTTTCCGCCGGAAAAAAATGTCTGTTCGAAATCAGTCATGAACTTCAGGTACTTGTTCAGATACCAGTTCAAGCCAAGGGTCCAGGCTGTCGCTCCCTTTGCCGCGGTCAGAGGATTGGCAAGACCGACTTCCACAGCGTCCTTGTCAACTTTAAAGGAGTGCAGCCGGGCCGCAACTTCCCACGCGCCCCAGGTCCTGTCCTTGATATCAAAATTCCTGCGCGGAATCACGCCGTTGTAAGACGCGTCTTCCCCTGTCAGGACATACGAACCCGCGATCTGCCAGGCGTGGTTCTTGAGCACGGCTTCCCGGCTTCCAAGGCGCGCGCGCTGCGAACTGATCGCCCATTCCGCGATCACGCCAAGCGGGCCTTTATAATAAGAGGCCTGCGGCACAATGCGGTTGTGTTCTCCATCTGCGAAAACGCCGGATCCGTACGAGAAAAACGTCTGCTGCCCGCCGCTCCGGAAACTCGGAAGCTGGGATGAAGACGTTGTTCCATGCGCTCTTCCAATGCTGGCGCCCACGCCGATCCCGATGCCGGTGATCCAGTCGCTGGAGCTCTTCTTGAACGGAAAACTGAAAATCCTGGCGAAGAAATCCTTGTCATCGTGAACGTCCGTGTCCGCGCTTCCTCCGTCGGTCACGCCGTTTCCAACGCCAAGATCATAGTTCAAACGGCCGTCCAGCAATTCGCCGTGAAGGTCGAACCCAATGTCCCGGTTGGGAATCAGGTTTGAAGTCAGAGAGTCTTCAATAAAGACCTTGTTCGGATCTCCCTGCAGACGCTCAAGCCCCACAGGTGATTTAAATTTACCCGCACGCAGTGAAGCGGCTTTCCAATACTTGAAATCGATCCACGCGTCCTGGACCGCGGCCGCGCTTCCGGAAAAATCCGTCAGCAGACGGAAGTCAAAATGACGGAAGACCGTTCCTTCGATACTGGGCCGCAGACGCCGGATCAGGTACTGATTGTTTCCGCTCGACGTATTGTCATTGCCGTAGTAGCGGCCGTCGGCCTGGACCTGCCCCTTGAATTTCAGGGTAAAATCACCGTCGCGTGACTTCAGGGCAAAGCCATCCTTACCCGCCACGACCATCGGAGTTTCCGTGTCCTTCTTGTACTGCACTTCCCTGTTCACTTCATTGAGACGCCTGAGTATCGCTACTTCCTTTTCAAGCGAGGCAAGCCGGGCTTCCAGGTTTGCCGGCACAGCCTCCGCAAAAACGCGGGGCTGAAATCCAAAACCGGACACCAACAGAATCGCAAGCATCGCGGAGCTTAAAGCTTTCATTTTGTTTTCTCCTTTTTCAAATCGCGATTTAAACGCTGCTTTTCCGGTGGTCCGGTTTCCTTCAAAGAAATTTGTTTTCATACAGCCTCCGGTGTTCCGGACGGCAGATTCTTCTCCCCGCTTTTTTCAAAGCGGATCTTTTCCTTTTTCTCCACCTGCACGATTTTCGAGTCGTGAATCACGACTTCAACTGAACCGTAGCGGATCCCCTGGATGGCTTCCAGAATGGCATGCACCTGGTTTTTTGACGGGTTCGTCATGGCTTCGCTCATATTGAAAACATCGGGACGTATTTTTTTGCTTCTCTCAGTGCCTGTGAACGCTGGGAAATTTCTGAAAGTGTTTTTTTGTCCAGAATGTCCGCGATGGCATTGCGGACATCCAGCAGCGCGTCATAAAGCCCGGGGTGCCGGTCTTCGCTCTTGATGCTTTTCTGAATTTCCTTTGCGGTACCCAGAGGCGCAAGCGGCCCATCCACCACCCGGACAATTTCGCCCAGCGTGATTTCTTTCGGAGACCGGGCCAGAAAGTAGCCGCCCTTTTTTCCCTGCGTGCTTTCAACAACACCGGCTTTCTTCAGCGTCATCATGATCTGTTCCAGAAATTTATAAGGCAGCTTTTCCTGCTCCGCGATTTCGCGCAGGTTCATGGTCTTCAGCCCGTATGAGGCTGAAAGTGCCAGAACAGCTTTGAGTGAGTACTCGCCTTTTTTTGTCAGTTTCATCTGATTACTCCTATCGGATTAGTAGGAATATAACTTATCAAAAAACCCCTGTCAATAGGGAAAAACACTATTTTTCAGGGGTATTTTGAGGCCTGAAGGGCCCTATAAACGGCTAGATTTCGGGGGCATAGT
>CAZIQJ010000206.1:0-4292 GCA_964541285.1 uncultured bacterium
GATAAACAGGACGCGCTGATAGAACAAAATATGAAGCGGCGCGAAGTGTATGGCGCGGAAATCGACCGCTTTTTGAAGGAACAGTACAAATTTTCAGAAGCCGCTTTGCCTGAGAGTGTCACGCTGGCCCGTCATCTGGGGGAGTTTGAAAGCCTGCAGGGCTATGTTGAGAGGCTGCTTTCAAAGAAGGAAGAATTGAAAGAGGCGGACGGAGAAGCGGTAAAGATCGCGGTTAAAAAAATGGCGAAGATCATGGTGAAAGCGGATGAGGATTTAAGGTCTCTTCTTGCTCATTTGAGAACCGCGGAAAAGAGCAGGTTTTCCGAAAAAGCGGACAAGAGATTCAAAGAGCTCGGGAATAGATATCAGGAACTTCTTGTGAAATCCCGGAAAATGGTGGACAGCGCCCTTGCCCAGGGGGAAAGAATCCCTCCGGATATCCGCCGGTATCTCCGGGAGCATCGAGAGTCTCTGCGGCCGCTTGCTGTTGAAGCGCAGATTCGAATCGGAGTTGTGGATAGCGACAATCTTGGCGGGTATCTGGAAGATTTCAAACTGACCCGGGAGAAAATCCTTGAAGAGATTGAAAAGGGAAACAGGAAAAGCATTGTCACGATTCTTGACGCGCCTGTTGCGGCCGATCCCTCTTTCACGAGACGTGACAGGACGGAACCGTACAAGACAGGATCGGTTGAAACAGTGGGAGATCTTGGACTGACGGAAGGGGCTGATGAACTTGGCCAGCGTTATCTTATCCTCAAAGCGATTCTCAATCATGATTTTAATCAACTGAGAGCGGAGCTGGAAGGAGGGGGCGCTGAAAACCGGGTTCTTCGTGAAAGGCTCGCGGAGAAAAAGAGAGAGTTTGATGATTCAGTTTCCAATTTTGAAGCAAAGCTGGCGGCGAAGAGACAATGGACAGACGGGAAAAATATCTGGATAAAAGTAGCCTGGGCGGTTTTTGGATACCTCTGCCTTGTGGGCGTGGTCGTCGGTCTGGTGGTTTGGCTGGGGCGTTCGAACAGTCCTAACCGGGTCGGCAGTTCTTCGCCTTTCAACAATTCTCTGCAGGGCACTTCAAAAAGCGGACCTCTGGCCAAAAAATCCCTGGGCGGGCGAAAGTCACAGGCGGCTGATGTCTATGGGCAGATCAAGAATCCGCGGCCTGGCGTTTTTAACGGCGGTTTCAAACCCTTGATTGTGGGTTACTTCCCGCAGCTGGATGATAGGGGAGCCTGGGTGAAGCAGGCTGTTGTGGAAAAGCAGCCTGTGCCCGGCGCCGTTCCGCTGCCCATCGCTCCGACTGAAATCACCATGACCGGAGATTTATCCGCGTATACGGGAACGCAGCTTCCCAGCTATCCGGATGGGGTCATTACCGATGTCCGCGTGGAATATATTCATAAAGACGGCCGGATCATTCCCAATATACCGTTTGAAAGAAAGGGAGATGAAATCACCGTTTCTTCTTCAGGTGTTTACCGCATCACTTACAAGATTGTTCATTACCGCGCCGAAGACATTCGGCAGGATTTTGAGATTTATCCGCTCCCGCAAAAAGAACGCGCGCAATGGGAGACCCATTTTGGCGACCGCTTGCAGCGTCATCTGGACGCGGCCGGCGGCGATGTGATTCAGGCCATACGCAATTTTATGCGGGAAACCGCCTATTACGCGGCGGATGAATCCAAGTCTCTGGCCATGACTCACGATACATGGGCGGAATCTTTTGCGGCTGAGCTTGGAAAAAGTGCGCAGTGCGCGGTCATCTGCAATCAGGCAGCGCTCCTCAACACCATCCTCGCGGTGCTGATGCGCATGCCCGCGGTTTATGTCACCCAGGTCATTCCCAGCTGGCAGGGATTTTTTGTGCCGCAGGCGGTTTTAAGCACGGCCACGGACGGTCATGCCGGCACCATGGTCCTGGTCTCAAAAGGAGGAAAGGAATACTGGGAATACGAAGAACCTGTAAGGAACATCGGCCCCCGGCCTTTGCGCGTGGACGTTCCAAGCGTGGGGACCGTGGGCGTTCAGATCAATTGGGCGGCAATGTATCTTTCAATAAAGGCCTTTTTTCTTGAGGCCCTGCCGGTTGTACTCAAATTTTTAAAGATTTTTTATAATTGGATGACTCCGATCCTTGCAGGCATGATTTTGTTTGCGCCTGTTTATGGAATTGCGACCGGTATCGGCGTCATGGCGGGTCTGGCAGGCCTGCTGGCAACTCCTGTTTTGCTTTGGGGAGCGGCAGCCGTAGTGGTTGTGGCCGTTTCGGTTTCGCTGCTGGCCGCTTTGTACGCAAGAATAAACAATCTATCCATCCGTACGATTGTGCGGCATAACCTGAAGCCCTCTGTGATTGACTGGGCGGTCAATCAATGGCAGGCTTTCCGGACTTACCGGCAGCTTTGGAAAATTTTCAAAAAAATCTCTCCTGAAAACGCGGCGGACCTGCAGGCGCGCTTCGGAGCTGCCGTGGTCAGGGACATCAAGAATTACAACCGCCGTCAAGCCGGCGAACTTGAGCCGGGCAAGCCGTTAAGACTGGTCTATATTTTCCAGAAAGACTTTCTGGAAAATCTGGAAAAATGGAAAGGGATGTTTGCGCATCTTCATGAAAATGATAAAGCGGCCCGGGCGCGTTTCATTGCCTCCATGCTTGTGGCCACGGACGGCTCTCCTGAACAATGGCGCATGCTTCAGGAAGGTTTTGCGGCCGGATTTGAAAAAACCCAGGACCCCATTAGGGAAACATGGTCACCTCTGGATACTTTCCGGAACGTGGCAAGGCTCCGCTCTGAAGTCCGGAATCCTCTGACCGAGGCAGGAGAAAGACTCATTGCCAAAGCGATCAGGGAAGATGGTATGGACCGCGCCATGGCTTTCATGGAGTTTGCTGACGAAATCATGGGGTCCGCTGACAAGGCTTTTGACATGAATATGGATTTTGCCACGGGCTTTCTGACCCGTTTTCTACAGCTTGCGGAAAAAAATCCCGAGATGGCGCAGACGATCCTGCTTTACCTGAGAACGGGATTTCTGGCCTATGAAAATCCTCTGGAGCCGGGGTCCGACCCGTTGACGTTCAAGCCCGAGTCTTCGCCGCTGGCGTTTATTGTGAAAGGCGGCGAGAAGGACAGGATTGTTGCTGTGGATTTCACACAGCCGGGATGGGAAACGCTGGGTTCCATGCCGGAGCTTCGCGATGGTGTCAGGGATTCCGGGGGAAATATCCTGTTTTTTGGAAAGGCTGACGGTGCGGGCAATCTTGTGATTTATCCAGGCCCTAATTTGCCGCCCAACTCTGTTTATCTGTTTCCCAAATGGGACGGCTCTGCCACAACTCCATCGCCCAGGTGGACGAAGCTCAACGCGCTCAGGGCCAGAGACAGGATTTCAGATCTTGCTTTCACCGGCCGTGAGCGGATCTGGCTGGAATGGCTGGTGGACGGCAAAGGCATTGAATACGAGAAAGACGAAAATCTGGATGATGAACTCCGGAAAACCGGAGACCTTTTTGATGAGGCTGTGACGAAAAGGCTTGGGAATTCATTCAGCCTTGCCTGGCTGGTGGACGCGGCCAAGGAAGTCCGTAACCGGATGAATGAAATTCGCGGCGAAGGCCAGGCCATTGACCTGCCGCTTGCCAGAAAATTCCTGCTTGAGGTCGCGGCCAAGCGCGATGGCCCCTTGTCCAGAACCGAAGTGCTCGGGACTTTGCCCGAACAGGACCGTACGCGCGCGGTCCTGCTGCGTGAACTGCCTCAAAACGCGCGTGACGCCATTCTTGAAAACCTTCCGCGGCTGGCCCGCGAAGGAAAAAAGCCCGAGATCCGCCTCCGCAGCTACCTGACGCGTGAAGGTCAGAAGACCCGCTGGAACTTCGCCTTTGAAGACCCTGTGGGTATGGATTTCGAAAAACTCTTTCTGATTTTCTTTCCTCCCAATGTGAGTGATAAACCCATTGCTGAACTTTTACGGAACGCTCTGGAATCAGGCGCGGGTATCGAAGCGCGGCTTGCGGGCATAATGACTCTGGCCGCGGAAGAGTTTCAGGGAAATGTTGATCTGGCGGGCGCCATCCGTGCCATTCTGGAGCGGGAGCCGGACGCGGACAGGGCGTTGAATAAAATTCTCGCGGCGCACGCGGACAAATTTCCAAAGTCCCGGAAGGCCGGACAATTCGGCATTGGCAAAGACACGGTTTACGCGGGAGCGGATGAAGTGGTATTCCGCACAGGCCTCAACGGCCAGGTCCATAAGGCGCGCGTGCGCGTGGTGCGCAATGACCC
>CAZIQJ010000207.1:0-4288 GCA_964541285.1 uncultured bacterium
GATGGACGTTTTTAAACAGAAGAACATACGCGTCATTGACGCTTTTTACTGCCTTCACGGAAAAAACGCGGGCTGTAAATGCCGCAAGCCGGAGCCTGGCCTGATTGAACAGGCCGCGAAGAAATATTCCTTCGAGCCTTCGAAGACCTTTTTTATCGGAGACAAACTGACCGACATCCAGCTTGGAAAACGCTGCGGCCTGAAAACCATCATGGTCCTGACAGGTCACGGCAAACACGACGAGCCTCAGGCCGTTGGAAAATCGCAGCCGGACTTTAAAGTCCGTGACCTGGGTGAAGCCGCGGAGATTTTGCGCGCATGAAAGTTTTGATCTTTCACGCCTCCGCCGGACACGGCCATAAAAAAGTCGCGGAAGTCCTGGGCCGCACCTTTGTTGCCAAAGGCCTGCGCAAAGAGGATGTTCAGGTCATTGACGCGCTCGACCTGACTCCCTGGCTTTTTCGCACGCTTTATCCCGCCACTTACTTTTATGCCGTGAAATATATTCCGGGGCTTTGGGGCTGGTTCTATGAATGGCTGGACAAACCCGCTGTTTATTCCGCGCTGCGCTGGCTGCGCAGCCTGCAGAACCGCCTGCAGGGCGGAAAACTCCTTCGCTGCGTGGAAACAGAAAATCCGGACCTGATCCTCTGCACTCACTTTTCTCCGCGGAACTTCTGGCCACAGCCAAAAAGCAGGGCAGGATTTCCGCGAAACTCATCACCGTGCTGACGGATTTTCTTCCTCATACCTTCTGGGTCAATAACGGCACGGACCTCTACTCCGCCATGGGCGAAGAGGGAAAAGCCAGCCTGCTGAAACGCGGCATTCCTGAAGATCGAATTATCGTGACAGGCATTCCCGTGGACGCGGCTTTTAAACCCACGGGCCGCAAGTCCGCGGTGCGTCAGGCCTACGGTTTTTCCGATTCACGCCTGACCGTGCTTTTGACCAGCGGAAGCTTCGGCCTTGGCCATGCGCCGGAAATCCTGGACCAGCTTGGCTCTTTCGCTGACAACGTGCAATGCTTTATGGTCTGCGGACAAAATAACGCGCTTAAAACCGAGCTGGAACGCCGCACCTATAAATTTCCTGTCAAAGTTTTCGGGTTCGTGGATTTCATGGCCGACCTGATGGAAGCCAGCGACTTGATTGTGGCCAAACCCGGCGGTTCCACCACGACTGAAAGCCTGGCCAAGCGGCTGCCCATGGTCATCATGGACCCGATTCCGGGCCAGGAGTCGCGCAACGCGGACATCCTCAAATCCCGGCAGGCGTCCTTCAGCATTGGACAGCCGGATGAAATCCAGGTCATTTTGAAAGCCATTTTTGCGCACTCCGGCCTTATGGCGGAAAAGCAGAAAGCCATTGACCGACTGGCCCGTCCAAACGCGGCGGAAGATGTCGTGAAATATTCCATGGAGCTTCTCAGCAAAACTCCGGCTTGATTCTTCCTTCCGCTTAACCTATTCTTAGACACCTATGAACCCTGCAGGAAAACCTTCCGGCGAAGCTTCCCGTTTTCTCCACTCCCTGAAAGAAGAGGGAATTGAGGAAATTTATGTGGAACGCAAGCCCGCAAAAGCAAAGGCACCTGCGGCGGCGCCATCACCCGCGGACAAAAAAGAGCTGGAAAAAGTCTGCCAGAAAGCTCTGGCCTGCACTCTTTGCAAGGAACTGGCCTCCACGCGCAAAAACGTGGTGTTTGGTTCGGGCAACATCCATGCGAGACTGATGTTTGTGGGCGAAGCGCCGGGGCAGGAAGAAGACGAGCAGGGCCTTCCTTTTGTCGGGGCCGCGGGACAGCTGCTGACCAAAATCATTGAATCCATCGGCCTGAAGCGCGAGGAAGTCTATATCGCCAACACCCTGAAGTGCCGGCCTCCCAAAAACCGCACGCCCAAACCCGAAGAGATTGAAAAATGCCGTCCCTTTCTTGAAAAGCAGGTAGAGCTGATCCGTCCGGCCATTATCTGCGCGCTTGGAACTTCGGCAGCCCAGACTCTGCTGAAAACGGAAGAAACCATTTCAAAACTCCGCGGAAAATTTTTTGACTACCAGCACGGCTCCCGTTTGATCTGCACGTTTCATCCCGCCTACCTTTTGCGCAATCCCGCGGAAAAACGGACGGTCTGGGAAGATATGAAAATGATCAAAAGGGAACTGGAGAGTCTGGCGCAGTGAAGACCCTCGACCTTCTTGAGGGCCAGCCTTCCGCCGCACGCGTGAGAAAAATCGCGGAAATCGCGGTGCCGCTTCCCATTCCCGGAACCTTTTCCTATGAAATCCCGGCTGAACTGGAATCCGCGGTGATTCCAGGCGTGCGTGTCCGCGCGCCTTTCAAGAACAGGGAAATCACCGGTTATGTGGTTTCCAGAAACACCGCGGACACGGGCCAGAAACTAAAACCCGTCACCCAGGTCCTGGACACAACGCCGGTTTTTTCTGACGCTATTTCGTCCCTGTCCAGATGGATCGCGGAATACTACGGCTGTTCCTGGGGCGAGGCCATTGAAAACGCGCTGCCCAAATGGGTCAAGTACGGACAGAAAGCGGTCAAGGCCTGGGAAGCTTATGAGGCCAAAACTGAGAAAGAGCCGGAATTCAAAAAGCCGCAGCAGGCCGAACTGGCGCTGACTGACGAACAGCAGGCCGCTTTCCGTGAAATTACCGCGTCGCTTGATTCAAAAGCGCCGGTTCCCATCCTTCTGCACGGCGTGACCGGCAGCGGAAAAAGCGAACTCTATATCCGCTCCATCAAGGAAGTCCTGAAGCGGGGAAAAGCCGCGATCTGCCTGGTGCCTGAAATCGCGCTGACCGAGCAGCTGAAACTTTTCTTCGCCCTTCATTTTGGTCCCGAGCTTGAAATCCTGCACAGCAAGCTGACAGACAAGGAACGTTTCCTCGCATGGAAACGAATTGAACAGGGGCGCAAGCGCGTGATGCTCGGCCCGCGCTCCGCCGTGTTTGCTCCATGCGCCGGCCTGGGGCTGATCATTATGGACGAGGAGCATGAAGGAACCTACAAGCAGGAAACCGCGCCGCGCTACCACGCGCGCGAGGTGGCTTTTCAGCGCGCACGAAGTGAAGGCGCTCTTTTTGTCATGGGCACAGCCACGCCTTCACTGGAATGCATGGATGCCTGCGAAAAGGGGATTTTTAAAAAAATCTCCATGAAATTCCGCGTGGACAAGCGCAGTATGCCGGAAGTGACAATTGTAGACCTGAAACACGCGCCCTTTCCGGGGAAACGCTCCCTTTTCACCATCAAGCTGACACAGGAAATCCAGCTGAACCTGCAGAAAAAGCAGGGAACGCTCCTGCTTTTAAACCGCCGCGGATTTTCCACGCATATTCACTGCATGAAATGCGGCAATGTGGAGCAGTGTCCTTCCTGTCAGGTCTCGCTGACCTTTCACCAGGAAAAACAGATCCTTCTATGCCACTACTGCAATTACCAGAAATCCGTGGACTCGGAATGCAGCAGCTGCAAGGCCCAGCTTTTGAAGTTCACGGGTTTCGGCACCGAAAAAGTCGAGAGCGAAATCGCGGCCAAATTTCCGGGCGCGCGGATCGCGCGCATGGACGCGGACAGCGTCAAACATCGCGGGTCGCATGAAGAAATCCTGTCGTCTTTCCGCAGGCAGGAAATCGACATCCTGATCGGCACACAGATGATTGCCAAAGGCTTTGATTTCCCGCACGTCACGCTGGTTGGCGTCATCCTGGCCGACGTGGGCCTGAGCCTTCCGGATTTCCGCTCCGCGGAGCGCACGTTCCAGCTCATGACCCAGGTCGCGGGCCGCGCCGGACGGGGACAGGAGCCGGGCCGCGTGGTCATTCAGACCTATTCCCCGGACCACCCGAGCATCCGCTTTGCCAAGAACCACGACTACGAAAGTTTCTACAAACATGAAAAAGCCGAACGCGAAACCTACGGCTATCCGCCGTCCACGCGTTTGATCAATGTCATCATCCGCTCCAAAAAAGAAAATGACGCTTATCTTTTCGCGCGCACTTTCCGCGATGCTTTGGCCGCGAAACTCGGCCCCGCGCTCAAACCCCGGGAACTGGAATTGATCGGCCCTGCGCCCCTGCCTTTTTACAAACTGCGCGGACATTTCCGGTGGCATGTCATGCTCAAGACCCGCGATACGCTGGCCCACTCTCCCGTGGTCCAGCAATGCCTGGCCTCACTCAAGAAACCCGCGGGCACGGCCTTTGCCCTGGACGTGGATCCTCTCAATATTTTGTAGCCCGGAAAACAGGGCTTTTATGTTATAATTTT
>CAZIQJ010000208.1:0-4279 GCA_964541285.1 uncultured bacterium
AGTAGTGGATTCGAACCACTGAAGACCGGAGTCAACAGATTTACAGTCTGTCCCCTTTGGCCGCTTGGGTAACTGCCCATAATTTTTTTATCAATAACAGCTGGCGGAGGGATTTGAACCCCCGACCCGCTGTTTACAAAACAGCCGCTCTGCCACTGAGCTACGCCAGCAAATATACAAGTAAGAGGGCCGAGAGCGGACAATATACCAAACTTTTCAAAAACTGTCTTGTGGGATTTCGGGCTTCCGTTTATGATCATACCCCATGCTTCCTTTCCCCTTGTTCCATATTCTGGGCTTTCCGGTTTTTGCCTACGGTCTGACCGCGGCATTTGCCTTTTTGACGGGGTACATTGTGACCCACCGCCTCCTTGTAAAGGACGGCCTGAATGCCGAAATCCTCCCGGACCTGGCCATGTGGATCATCCCCGGCGGCCTTTTGGGCGCGCGTATTCTTTATATCCTCCAGCACATGGAAAGCTACGCCTCTTCTCCGCTCAGCGTTTTCAATATTCAGGAAGGCGGGCTTGTGCAGTTCGGGGGTCTTGCCGCGGGCATGCTCAGCGGCTGGCTGTTCTGCAAAAAAAATAAAATTTCGTTTCCCCGCTATTCAGACGCGGTGGCCGCGGGCCTGAGCATCGGCCTGGCCCTGAGCCGTTTGGGCTGTTTATGCGCGGGCTGCTGCTACGGAAGACCGACTTCCATGCCCTGGGGTGTGGTGTTTTCCCACACTTTGGCCGCGGCAATGCCTAAAAATGTTCCCCTTCACCCGACTCAGCTTTATAGTCTCCTGCTGGAGATGGGCATTTTCTTTTTCATTGTTTCCCGGAAACCGTCGCGCCCGGGAAACCGTCTCTGGCTTTACCTTTGCCTGACCGCTTTCGCGCGGATGTTCGCAGATCTTTTTCGCAGCAGCGGCCAGCCGCCCGCCCAGTTTATGGTCCTGGGAGGAATGGCGGCTTTCTCAATTCTTTTTCTAACCGTCCCGCAAATCAAACAAGGAGGTATCATGAAATTCAAGGCAGTTCTCAAATTAACCCTGGTGGCGCTTGCCGCCTCGGCGCTTACCGCGTGCGGTATCGTGACCACGCAGAAGGTGTCGCGCGGTCTCGATATTTCAGGATCAAGCGTCAACTCCATCGTCAAGAACCAGACCACGGAAAAGGACATCATCAAGCTTTTCGGCGCTCCTTCCAAATACCGGGAAACCGCGGATGGCAAAGAGCTTTTCTACGAATACGCCAAGAGCGGCGGCGTGCGCTGGAACCTGCTTTTCAGTTTTGGCGGCGGTTCTGAAATCAAAACCCTTTATGTCTGGCTGGATAAAAACGGAGTGGTGACCGACTATGCGTTCAAAAAGTCTTAAGTGGCTCGTGCTTCTTCTCGCGGTCGGCATTCTCGCGGCCTGCGCGAAACTTGAAACACCTCAGCTTCCTGCCTCTACCGCGCCCCAGGGCGACGGCTGGAAAAGCTATTAACCCCCTGAACCGGGCGCCCTTCAACAAGGCGCCCGGTTTTCTTTTTCTCTCATGAGCTTCTACGCAGACCTTCATATTCATTCAAAATACTCCCGCGCCACAAGCCGTGACTGCGACCTGGAAAACCTGACCTGGTGGGGCCGCAAAAAAGGTATCACCGTCATCGGCACGGGCGACTTCACCCACCCCGCGTGGTTTTCTGAACTGAGCGAAAAGCTGGTGCCCGCGGAGCCGGGGCTTTTCAAACTCAGGCCAGACCTTGAAAAACAGGTCCTGAAAAAAGTTCCGGGCGCGTGCGAAGGCAAAACGCGCTTCATGCTTTCCGTGGAAATTTCCACCATTTACAAAAAAGGCGACAAGGTCCGCAAGATCCATCATCTGATTTACGCGCCCACGCTGGAACAGGCCGCGCACATCAACCAGCGGCTTGGAAAAATCGGCAACATCCGTTCCGACGGCCGCCCTATCCTGGGCCTGGACTCGCGCCACCTGCTTGAAATCGTGCTGGAAGCCGGCGAAGGCTGCTACCTGGTGCCCGCGCATATCTGGACACCATGGTTCGCGGTGCTGGGTTCCAAATCCGGCTTTGACCGCGTGTCCGATTGCTACGCGGACCTGGCCGACCATGTCTTCGCCGTGGAAACCGGCCTGTCTTCAGACCCGGAAATGAACTGGCGCATTTCACATCTCGACCGCTACCGCCTGATGTCCAACTCAGACGCGCATTCTCCCGGCAAGCTGGGCCGCGAAGTCAATGTCTTCAACACCGGGCTGGATTATTTCGCCATGAAAAAGGCGCTGGAAACAGGTGACGGGTTCGGCGGCACGCTGGAATTTTTTCCCGAAGAAGGCAAATACCACATGGACGGCCACCGCAACTGCGGCGTGCGCCTGGATCCTGAAGAAAGCCGCAAGTATCATGGGCTTTGCCCCAAGTGCAAAAAACCGCTGACGCTGGGCGTGCTTTACCGCGTCATGGAACTTTCTGACCGCCCCATGGGCGCGAAACCTGAAACCGCGGATGATTTCCAGAGCATCATTCCCCTGCCTGAAATTATTTCGGAAATCCAGCAGACCGGGCCAGCCAGTAAAAAAGTCGGTATGGAATATGAAAACCTTCTGAACAAACTCGGCTCCGAACTTCCCCTTCTGACGCAGGCGCCGCTGGATGAAGTCCGTAAATCGAGTTCGGTACTGGGCGAAGCTCTTGCGCGCATGCGCCGGGGCGATGTTATCCGCGAAGCAGGCTATGACGGCGAATACGGAGTCATCAAGCTTTTCAGCGAAAAGGAATTGAAGCAGATGGGCGCAGGCGGTGTTTTATTCGACGTGGAGCCTGTGGGTGTTCCTCTAAAAATCAAAAACGCTCCAAAAGCACAGTCTCCTTCCCCGGCTCCGGCCAATACCGCTCCCAGCCAAAAGCCTCAGCCCGTTTTTTCAAACGAGCTGGACCCTGAGCAGCAGAAAGCCGCGGACACAGCCCACGGCCCGCTGCTCATTATTGCCGGCCCCGGATCGGGAAAAACCCGCACGCTGACACGCCGCGTGGCCGGGCTGATTGAAAAGAAACTGGCGAAACCTGAAGAATGTCTGACCCTTACGTTTACCCGCCGCGCCGCCGAAGAAATGCGCGCCCGCCTGAAAAATCTTTTACCGGAAGCCTGGCAGAAAATCCCGGTCATGACTTTTCATTCCCTCGCGCTTCTGATTCTGGAAGAAAACCGTGAAGCGGCCGGCCTGCCGCGCGGTTTCCGGCTGGCATCTGATGAAGAACGCGCCGCGGCCCTGATGGATGAATTAAAGCTGACAGAGACCAGCGCCCTGAAAATGCTGCGAAGAATTTCCTCATTCAAGCGCAACGGCACCTCGGAAGGCGTTGAGAATGAACTCGACAACGCGCTCGCCGTACTTCAGGAGCTTCAGGACTCCAAAGGCTGGCTGGATTTTGACGACCTGATGAGCCTGTCCGTGAAACTGCTGGAAGAAGACCCCGGCCTTACCGCTTTTTACCGCAAAAAATTCAAATTTGTCTCTGTTGACGAGTATCAGGACATTGACGGCCTTCAGTACCGCCTGATTCGCCTGCTGGTCCCGGAAAATGGAAACCTGTGCGTCATCGGCGACCCGGACCAGTCCATTTACCGCTTCCGCGGCTCAGACGTGCGTTTCTTCCTGCGCTTTGAAGAAGATTTTCCCGGCGCGAAAAAAATCACGCTGGCGCGCAATTACCGCTCCGGAGATTCTATTCTTTCGGCTTCCACGCAAATGATCAAACCCGCGGCCCTGCTTGAAAACCGGGCGGCCGAAGGCCTGGCCGGCGATACCGGAAAAGTCGTGATCCATCACGCGCCCACGGCAAAAGCCGAGGCCGAGTTCGTGGCGCATTCCATTGAGAAAATGCTGGGCGGCGTTTCCTTTTTCTCGCTCGACACCGGGCGCACGGACGGCATGGGCCAGAATGCCTGGGCACTTTCGGATTTCGCAGTCCTGTACCGCACAGACGCGCAGGCGGAGGCTCTGGCGGAAGCGCTTTCACGCCTGGGCCTGCCTTTTCAGCAGTCGGGCCATGAAGTCCAGGACACGGAGGCGGACCCGGCTGAACTTTATGCGGATAAAATCTCGCTCCTGACACTCCACGCTTCCAAAGGCCTGGAATTCCCCGTGGTCTTTATCACAGGCTGCGAAGACGGATTGATCCCGCTTTCATGGGGAGGAAAAATTTCAGAGGACGCGCTGGCCGAAGAACGCCGGCTTTTCTACGTGGGCATGACCCGCGCCAAAGAACGGCTTTTTCTTTCCAA
>CAZIQJ010000209.1:0-4200 GCA_964541285.1 uncultured bacterium
CTCCCGCCATTGTTTAAGAGATGGCGTGACACAGAAAATGTTTATCGCCTTGGTGAAGGAAAAGGGATCGAAGGAAGCGGCGAGCCTTTTAAACAGCTGCGACGGCCAGGAGCAGCTGTGACCTTCGAAGCCGCTGAATGGCCGACCGGAAGCCGGATGGATTTTGCGGCAGCAAAATCCGGTATCAGGCCGAAGGCGCCGATCCCGCCTCCCGCCAATTTTCATTTATGAATTTCCCCGCTCGTTTTGCCCAATCACTTGGTTCTTCACCGTGGATCCGCGCAGGCGAAAGAATTTTCGTTGCCTGCTCCGGAGGCCCCGACTCTACCGCTCTGTATTTTCTTCTGAAACCCGTTTTGAAAGACAAAAGAACAAAACTGGGGCTTCTTCATTTCAATCACGGCCTTCGAGGCAGAGAGGCTTCGGCTGACGAAGCTTTTGTTCGCGCGCTTGCCCGGAAGGAAAAGATCCCTTTTTATTCAGCACGCGGCGCTGTGTCTGCCGAGGCCAGGGCGGCAAACCTTTCAATTGAGGAAGCTGCCCGGCAGGCCCGATATGATTTTTTTATGAAATCCGCGGCCAAACACGGAATCCGCACCATTGCGCTGGCTCATACGCAGGACGACCAGGCGGAAACGGTCCTGATGCGGTTGATCCAGGGAACCGGTCCGCGCGGGCTGGCCGGCATCCGCAAGGAGCTTAAAATCGGGAAAGTCCTTTTTGTCCGGCCCTTGCTTGATTTTTCAAAAAGGGAAATCATGGAGTTCCTGAAAGAAAATAGAATTTCTTTTCGCACGGATTCCTCGAACAGCTCCGAACGTTTTTTGAGGAACCGTGTCCGCAGGCAGCTGCTGCCGCTTCTCGCCCGTGATTTCAACCCCAGGATCGTGGAAAGCCTGGCGCGAATTCCCGCGATTCAGGGAGAGGAAGAGCAGCTTTTTCTGGATTGGGAAGAAAAAGCCTGGGGAAAATGCTTTCGCCTGAAAAAAGGCAAAACAATCTACCTGCGCCGGAATGTTTTTCTTAAACTGGCGCCAGCTCTTCAGTTTCGCGCCCTGGAGCGGGCCTTGAAGTCTCTGAATCCGCAAAGCGGTCTGAATTTTGAGGCCTGGCAGAAGATCCGGCCCGGGCTTGGAAAGAAAACCTTCCGGCATTCTCTCCCCAAAGACATTGATTTTGAGTTAACCCCCAGCCAGTGCATGATTTATAAAAAAGACCGCTTTTAGGTCTCCCGAGGGGAATCCATTGCCAAAGCCATAAGAGGGGTGTACACTATACCTCTTTCAGAAAGAGATAACTCAAGGCTATGACCGAACTTAAGAAAAATTCTCAACCGCAGGCCGCTCAGGGAGGCGCCCCCAAGAAGGGCGACCCGGAAAAAAAGCGTCTGGCCGCGCTTTTTCTGGTGCCTCTTTTCTTCTTCCTTGTCCTCCAGCTTTTTGTTTTTCCGAATATTGAAGTCACCAAGATCCCTTACTCTGAATTTTTCTCCATGGTGCAGAGAAACCCTCAGAGCGGGGAAATTATTTCCTGCGAACTTGTTGAAGATATCATCCGCGGCAAACTGAAAAGCGGCACCTACTTTCAGGTCAATACCCCCGCCCAGGACCCGGACCTTATTCCCGCCCTGCGCAAGAACATTCCTAATTTTACGGTCAGCCCTCCGCAGGTTTTCTGGAGAAATCTTCTCTACTCGCTTCTTCCGGTTGTCTTACTGATCGCTTTTTTCTGGTTTTTTGTCTACCGCGGGGTGCAGCAGGGGGGCGGCAAGATTTTTTCTTTTGGGAAATCCCGCGCGCGCGTAGGCAGCGAAAAAATGCGGATTACCTTCAAGGATGTGGCCGGCGTTGAAGAGGCCAAGGAAGAACTTCAGGAAATCATAGAGTTTTTGAAAGACCCGCAGAAATTCCAGAGGCTCGGCGGAAGGATTCCCAAGGGCGTGCTGCTGATGGGACCTCCGGGGACTGGGAAAACTTTGATGGCCAAGGCTGTCGCGGGCGAAGCGAATGTGCCTTTCTTTTCCATCAGCGGTTCTGACTTTGTGGAAATGTTTGTGGGTGTGGGCGCCGCGCGCGTTCGCGATCTTTTTGAACAAGGGAAGAAAGCCGCGAAGACCAGCGGACGCGGAGCCATTATTTTTATCGATGAAATTGACGCGGTCGGCCGCCAGCGTTTTGCGGGTATCGGCGGCGGGCATGATGAACGTGAACAGACTTTGAACGCGCTTCTGGTTGAAATGGATGGTTTTGACACGCAGGCAGGCGTTATTCTGATTGGTTCCACCAACAGGCCGGATGTTCTGGACCCTGCGCTTCTGCGTCCGGGCCGCTTTGACCGCCAGGTTGTTCTGGACCGCCCGGACATCAAGGGCCGTGAAGAAATTCTCAATGTGCATGTGCGTCAGGTCAAGCTCGGCCCGAACTGCAATCTGAATGTCGTGGCCAAACAGACGCCCGGATTTTCCGGAGCGGACCTTGCCAACCTTGTCAATGAAGCCGCTCTGCTTGCCGCTCGGCGCAATAAGGACGTTGTGACACAGGCAGAACTGGAAGAGTCTATCGAGCGCGTCATGGTTGGGCCTGAACGCAAGAGCCGTGTGATTTCAAAAAAAGAAAAGGAAGTCAAGGCTGTGCATGAATCCGGCCACGCGCTTGTGGCGCTGATGACGCCGGATTCGGACCCGGTGCATAAAATTTCCATTATTCCCCGCGGTTACGGCGTGGGCGGTTACACGCTCCAGATGCCGACCGAAGACCGAAACCTGATCACGGAGCGTGAACTGCGCAACCGCATCACGGTTCTTCTGGGCGGCCGTGTGGCTGAAGAAATTTATTTTAATGAAATTACGTCGGGCGCTTCCGATGACCTGCAGAAAGCCACGCAGCTGGCTCAAACCATGGTTTGCGAGCTTGGTATGAGCAAAAAACTCGGCCAGCTGACTTTTGGCAAGAAAGACCAGCAGGTTTTTCTTGGCCGTGATCTGATGCGTGAAAAAGATTATTCGGAACATACCGCGGTTTTGATTGACGAGGAAGTCCGGAATATTGTCAACGAAGCTTATTCGCGCGCCCGCGACCTTATTACCCGGAACCGCGAAAAACTCGGTGCCCTCTCCCAGCTCCTTCTTGAAAAGGAAGTCCTGGATGAAGAAGAAATCAAACAGGTGGTGGGGTTAAGCGGAAAGACGGCGGTCACCGATCCCTCGGAGGCCTGACCGTGTTCTGGAAGATCCGCGGCGAAAAACTTTCGCTTGAGCGGGTTCTGGTCATGGGCATTGTGAACGTGACGCCCGATTCTTTTTCCGACGGCGGCAGCTGCCTTGAAACGGAAAAAGCGGTGCAGCGCGCGTTGGAGCTTGAGCGCGGCGGAGCCGACATCCTGGACCTTGGGGCCGAATCTACAAGACCCGGCGCCCCGGCCGTTCCGGAAGCCGAAGAACTTCGCAGGCTTTTACCCGTACTTGAAGCCCTTCGCGGAAAAATCAGAATTCCTGTTTCAATCGATACGACCAAGGCGGAAGTTGCGGCCGCCTGCCTTGAAAAAGGCGCGCATATTATCAATGATGTAAGCGGTCTTGAAGTTTCCGGAGAAAAAATGGCCGCTGTTATTTCCCGTTATGGGGCAGGCCTGGTGCTGATGCACCGGCGCGGCAATCCCGGAACCATGCAGAGCCTCGCGGTTTACGGCGATGCGGTCCCTGAAATTCTTGAGGAGCTTCGGGCCTCGGCTGAAAGGGCGGAGGGCTGGGGGATTGAGCGTTCACAGATCGTGCTTGATCCCGGTCTTGGTTTCGCGAAAAACGCGGAACATAATTTTGAAATTCTGAATCATTTTGAGAAATTCCGGTCTCTGGGTTTTCCGGTCCTTGCCGGACCTTCCAGAAAATCATTTCTGGGAACCCTGACCGGGCGCGAACCGAAAGAGCGCGACTGGGCCACGGCCGCTGCCGTGACCGCCGCGGTCCTGAAGGGCGCGAACATTGTCAGAGTGCATGAAGCCGCAGCCATGAAAGACGTGGTACTCGTGGCTGAAAAAATACGGGGGGATAAGTCGCATGTCAGGACATAATAAATGGTCGACCATCAAGCACAAAAAGGGCGCTGCGGACGCCAAACGCGGAAAAATTTTCACCAAGCTGATCCGTGAAATCACGGCCGCTGCCAAGACCGGCGGCGGAGACGTTAATACCAATCCGCGCCT
>CAZIQJ010000210.1:0-4198 GCA_964541285.1 uncultured bacterium
AAGCACGAAAGTTGACATGGAAGTCCGAGCTGAAGGCAAAGAAGATGGAAATGCCCAAAGTGGATTACCAGGAACAGATCGAACGCTTCAAGCAGGTCATTGAACTGGACCCGGCAGACGTGCTGGGCTACTTCAGCCTGGGGAACGTATATCTGGAGTGCGGAAAAAAACGGGAAGCGCTGGAAACCTTTGAAAAAGCTGTTTCCGTGGACCCGGAGCACTCCTCTTCTTTTCTGGGGCTGGGCACAGCCCTGGAGTCCCTTGGAGATTTTGAGAAAGCCAGAAAAGTTTACCGCCAGGGCGTGGAAGTGGCCGCCAAACGCGGCGACATGATGACGCAGAAAAAAATGGAATCCCGCCTGAGAGCCATTGAGGAAAAAAAGTAAGGCGAAGCCTTAGGCTGAAGCCGCGAGCCTCTCGGCCTTGTCGCGGGCTTCTTCCATGGCGCGCAGCACGGCGCGCAGAAGAGAAACCTGGATCCGCGTATAAGCCTTGCCCCGAACGAGCAGGCGGTTGGTCTCTTCTGAAATCTGGTCCGCAGCGCGGAGCGTAATGCGGCGGGTACCGCCCTGGATCATGGCGGCCTCGGGATCATCCGCTGAAAAACTGGCCGTAAAAATCTTGTCCGCTTTCAGCTGCGGAAAAGCATAATCCCCTACCACGGTGTCCAGATCCGCAGCTTCGTCCGTTGTGATCAGCTGCGTCATCTTGTCCGTAAATTCCCCCATGCTCAGAGAAGGCCCCATGGTAGTCTGTCTGCGGGCGATGCCGTACAGCGCGCGAGGCGTCTGCTGAAGGACTCGTGAAAGATTGCCCGAGTCTGTGACCGTAACCGTAAAGCGTTTTCCGATTTCTTTTCCATCCGCGCCTTTCCACTTCTGCATGGGCGCGATCAATTCATCATATTTCTGCTGGGCCTGGCGCATTTCTGAACGCGCCAGAGTTCCCGGCACAACGTAAATCACAGCGGTGACGGAATTGGGAAAGCGCAGGGCATCCAGAGCGCCGGAAGCCAGAGACGCATCGGGCTTGAGGAACGTCACGTTCACAGAAGGCAAAAGCGCGTCCGTCTGCGCCATGACCGGGAACGGCGCCAGCAAAGCGCTCATTTCACGCATGGCCGGAGGCGTCTTGATATCCATGACTGCCTGGCCAAGCGCCGTGACATTGCCCGGCAGCTCCGCGGTATCCGCGTAGAGAATCCCCTCGGCAAGAAAGCCTGTAATCAGATTGCGCGGCACCATAAGCGCGGTCTTGGGATCAAGCAAAAGGGCCTGCAGTTCCCGGCCAAGCTGGATCGCTGCCATGGGACCTTCAACCACTGGCAGCGCCGCCGCGGGTTTTGCTTCTTCAAGTTGCCGTATCTCTGACCTTTTGACGAGAGATTCATAATTGGTGCCGGCCCAGCGAGCTTCACCCGTGGAACGGGCCGACGCAAAATCCGTACCCGCAATAGCCTGAAGCGTGCGGTAATAAACTCCATCCCGGCCGTAAGTCTGCATGACACGCGCTTCATCAATTGCCCCATACCTTTTTTCATAGCCCGCGCGCTGGTAGCCGCTGATCACTCCGGCCGCATAAAGTTCCGGCTGGCCCAAAAGCTCGTCTTCCTGGCCGATCACACTTTGATAAACAAAACGCGTGGAACGGAAAGCCTGTTCATCCAGAAGCGCCGCGAAATAAGTTTCTTCTTCAAGAACCCGCGGATCCGCGTGCTGGCGGAAAAGGTTCAGCACAAAATCAACATTCCCTGAAGCTGAAAGCGCTTCTTCAAGGAGCTCATGAATGATGGTGGCCTTGGTATAGCGCAAGTCAGACCCTGCAGCTTCAGCCTCACGATTGACGTCTTCAAATTCATCCACATTCAGATAAATACCTGGCTTGGTAATCTCGGGAATCTGCGAGAGCAGAATAACAGAACGCGAAGGCGCAGGGCTCAGGGTCTCTCCCCGGCGGACACGCGCGATCCTGTCATACATTTCAGCCGAGATCGTGAACATGGGGCGGCCAAGGCCTGCGGGCGGAATCAGATTCGCGCCCACACGCTGCGCAAAATCAGCCAAAGGAAGCGCTCTGACTTCTTCGATAGTGCCCAGAGAGCGAAGAGTGCTCCAGACTTTTTCAACGTCCGCGTTGATCCCTGTCCGCATTTCAGAACGCAGGGCTTCGCGTGCAACGCCCTGATCATCCATATAAAACCAGGGCAAATCATCAGGATCAAAAGCCGTCACCAGAGCAGCCGCGCCCGCTCCAGCCGCAGGCGGGGCCGGAGGAAAAGGTCGCGAGGAATCATCTTCAAAAGCTTTTTCAGGAAAGAGCGCGGGTTCATTTTTCCGGATAATTCCAAGGAGACCATTGACTCTCCGTTCCAGAGCGGCGTCATTCAGCTCAACCGGATAACTGATTTCACCGTATTTGTTACGGAAAACAAGAGCTTCAAATGTTCCGAACGAAAGAAGAACCGCCAGAAGAAATTTAATCCTGACTTCAAATGGCAAAAGCGAAAGGCCATCAGCACTAGACAGCCCTATGTTCAATCTTCCGTTCCCTGAAGCGTATTCACCAGTGACCTGAGCCAGATGCTCGGGCAGGTCCGCAGGAAATGATTTTAACGAAATATTGAGACGCGCAGGATTGCTCACGATCGCGGCAATCTCAGGTTCACTCGCCGCGTGAGCAAGAATAGCCTGAAGCGCCGGAGCCAGGGCCTCGATGATTGCCTCAGGCTGAAGCCCCGAGTCACTTTCCACAACAGTTTTCCGCGCTAACTCACCTCTCTTCTTCGCCAGGAAATCCTGCGCCGTAATCACCTGGCCGCTTACACGAATTCTGAAACTCTCGGTCGTTTTTCCCGTGGTCTTAAGAAGAGCCCTGAACTCTCTTTCAAGAGCGAGGAATTCCGTCAATGTCTGAACTTTGTTGAGCGCTACCGCAAGAGCCATCCCCCTGTCCTTTTCTCCAGCCCCGGCTTCCGGCTTCCCTCCAGGGGCCTGCCGCATTTCAGAACGCGCTGATAAATCCAGGGTCTGGAGCGGGACCGCATGACTGAATGGAAACTCTCCGGCAGGAAGCGCCGCCGCGTGATTGGTCACAAAAAGCGCCTGCTCAGCCGCGCTGAAAAGATCGGGGTTGGTCAGGTCATAAGCCGTGGTGTGGTTGGTCAAATCAGAAAGAGTCGAAACCGTGGCGGCTCCTTCAGGCTTTGCCTTCGGGTACCCGGCTTCCATCACGACCTTGCGGGGAAGATTTCCGTACTGGTTTGGCTTCACAAGACCGCGGGTAATTTCATCCGCGCGGGCCGCGTCAAAAATGGAATCCGTTCCGTTCCAGCCCGCTTCACGCTTCAGGTCTTCAAGAATTGCAGGCGCAATCCCCGGAAGACCCGGAGTGGAATACGCAGCAAGTCTCAGAGGAGCAATCGTGGTATCACTTGAAAGACTGACCGTCTCCTGCTTGTAATCAATCCTGTAGCTGGCCGTGGGCGTTCCATGAAACGCCGGGATCGCTTCCAGCTGAACGGCCGTCTCGCCCTCACCCAGGGTGATTTTTTTATTAAACTGGCTGGGCACGAAAGTAACATTCGGATAAACAGTTTCCAGATCGGCGTTCATAACAACCCGGACCTGTTCCTTGAAATACTCATAAATGCCGGGTTCAACCACCAGATTCAGCGGCTGATTCGCCCGCTTCATCCATTCAAGGAACTGGAGAGCTCCGGCGACGTGATCTTCATGCATGTGCGTGATGATCAAGGTGCTCATGTCCTGAGGCTGGATTCCAAGTGCTTCAAGCAGCGCCACCGTAGGCGCTCCGGCGTCCTGCAAAATCCCTTTGCGATTGGCCCAGACGATCTGGTTACTGGTCAAACCGTTGGCATCCATACCGCCGCTTGTACCAAGGAAAGTCAAACCAAAATCCGGTTTTTCGCCAATCGGCTGGGCATTTTTAATTGTAACTTCGACCGCTCTGATATCCGCGGCCTGGAGTTCCGTGACCTGCCCCCTGTCATCCACTTTATAATTTTTCTGCGCCGCGTCGTAGCTCACGGTGACATCTCCGACTTTTGCGGTGCCGCTTGCGTCAAGCACCACAAAATCCACCATATCCACTTCGGGGCGAATAATTTTCAGCGCTCCGTCAATTTCAGCGCGGTCCGCAAGTGCGATAGCCTCTCTCTTGAAGCGGGCCATGGTAGCCG
>CAZIQJ010000211.1:0-4154 GCA_964541285.1 uncultured bacterium
CGGGCGGTGCGGGGCGTGCCGCGTGCGAGTCCTGCGGAATTAAGTATATTCTTACCAAGAGCCTTGGAAGCGACAACTCGATCAACGTTTTGAAAGCGACGATCGACGGTCTTAAACGACTGGTCTGCACCAAGGTTCGTAACGAAAAGTCGGAAGGCGAAAATTCATGAAGGCGAAATTCCCTTACAAGAAAAAGAAAAAGCGTGTTGGTTTCGGCATTGGTTCCGGTCATGGAAAAACTTCCTGCCGCGGCCAGAAGGGCCAGAGATCCCGTTCCGGTTTCTCGCAGAGAGGCGGCTGGGAAGGCGGACAGAACCCTCTTTACCGTCGTTTGCCCAAGCGCGGTTTCAACCAGACGGCTTTCCAGGAAAAGGTTGATGTGGTCAATCTTGACCGTCTGGCCAAGATCGGCGAAACCGATATTTCTCCTGAGACCATGAAGTCCAAAGGTCTGATTCATTTGAATGTTGTGAAGATTCTTGGAGATGGAGAAGTCAAGAAGGCCCTGAAAGTCAGTGCCCATTACTTCAGCAAGTCCGCCAAGGAAAAGATTGAGAAGGCCGGCGGCCAGGTCATCGTGCTTCCGCCGTTTGTCAGAAGAAAATCGGAATCGAAAAAGAAGAAATAACCAGGATCAAACAGGGTTCGGGGATTTATGCTTCAGGCTTTTGCCAATATTTTTAAGATTCCTGAGTTAAGAAAAAAAATCCTGTTTACCCTTTTTATTATCGCCGTTTACCGCGTTGGTACTTATGTTCCGACGCCCGGGATTGACGGAGTCGCGCTTTCGCGGTTCTTTCAGTCCATCTCCCGCACGCCGGGAGGAACGCTTTTTGGCATCATGGGAATGTTTTCAGGAGGCGCTCTCCAGAAGGCGACGATTTTCGCCCTGGGGATCATGCCTTATGTTTCCTCGTCTATTATTCTTCAGCTGCTGACGGTTGTGATTCCGCAGCTTGAAAAGATGGCCAAGGAAGGGGAAGAAGGCCGCAAGAAGATCATTCAGTACACTCGGTATGGAACCGTGGTTCTGGCGATCATTCAGACCTTTTTCATTTCCCTGTGGCTTGAAAATCCGAACGCTTTTCAGGGCACAGTCATTGTTCCCAATCCGGGATGGGCTTTCCGGCTGATGACGATTTTGACGCTGACCACGGGCACGGCCTTTATTATGTGGCTGGGCGAACAGGTGGACCAGTACGGAATCGGAAACGGTATTTCAATTGTTATTACCGCGGGTATTATTGAATCAATCCCCACGGCGCTTTGGCAGACCTGGGTGCTTTTGTCACCCCTGGATCCGGCCCGGCAGCAGCTGGCGTGGTGGAAATTCGGCCTGATGATCGGTCTTTTCGTTTTTACGATTGTCGGCGTTATCCTGATTATTCAGGGGCAGCGGAAAATACCCGTGCAGTACGCCAAGCAGATACGCGGACACCGGATGTACGGCGGGCAGAGCACTTATCTTCCGCTGAAGGTGAACCAGGCCGGCGTGATTCCGATTATTTTTGCGCAGTCCGTTATTTTGTTTCCGGCGACCATCGCCGGTTTCTTCCCGAATGCGGGAGGATTGACCTGGGTGGCCAGACACCTGCAGCACGGTTCACTGGCTTATTCGCTTTTGGACGCTTTTTTTATTCTGTTTTTCACGTTCTTTTATACGGCGATCACGTTTAATCCGATCGAAGTCAGCGAGAACCTTCAGAAGTTTGGAGGGTTCCTGCCGGGAATCCGGCCGGGGAAAAACACCTCGGAGTATCTGGATTACGTTATGACCCGGATCGCGGCCAGCGGCGCGGTTTTTCTTGCTGTCATCGCGCTTTTGCCGAGCATTGTTTCGTCGCCGAGGATTTTGAACATTCCGTTTTTGATTGCCAGCTTTTTCGGCGGCACGGGTATTCTGATCATTGTCGGCGTGGTGCTGGACACCATGCAGTCGATCGAGTCTCAGCTTTTGATGCGGCATTACGAAGGCTTCATCAAAAAGGGAAAACTGAAAGCACGGCGTTCATGAAGTTGATCCTTCTGGGTCCTCCTGGCGCGGGCAAAGGAACGCACGCGAAGATCATCAAAGAGAAATATCAGTCTCCTGATCTGGCGACGGGCGAAATTTTAAGGCAGCATATCCGGGACAATACGGAGCTTGGAAAGCGCGCCAAGGACATTATCGAAAAGGGCGGGCTGGTTTCCGACGATCTCGTTAATGAAATGATGTTTGACGAGATGAAGCGGTCCGGAATTTCAAAAGGGTTTATCCTTGATGGGTATCCCCGGACGATCGGCCAGGCTGAAGCCCTGGATGCCTTTCTGAAAAAGGAAGGCACAGCCGTGGATATGGCGCTGAATTTCGCCACCTCGGAAAAAGTTATTATTGAGCGGCTTTCCGGCCGCAGGGTTTGCGCCAAGTGCGGCGGAAATTACCATATCCGGAACATCCCTCCGAAAAAAGAGGGGATTTGCGACAAGTGCGGTGAAAAACTGACGCTCCGCAAAGACGATGAACCGGCAACGATCCGCCGGCGCCTTGAAACGTACGACAAGGAAACGAAGCCTCTGATTGATTATTACGCGAAACAGGGGCGGCTCCAGGAAATCGACGGAGACCTTGACGTTCCCGAACTTCAGGCGGAACTGAAAAAGCTTTTTGAGAGAACCAAACTTTCGAAATGATTTCGCTGAAATCTAAGCGCGAAATTGAAATCATGCGGAAGTCCGGCGAAATACTGAGAAAAGTTTTCGCCGCGGTTCAGCCGGCAGTCAAAGTTGGAGTGACGACCGAAGAGTTGGACAGGATCGCCGAAGAAGTTATACGCGATTCAGGAGGCCAGACGGCCTTCAAGGGTTACAGAGGGTTTCCCAAAACGGCATGTATTTCCGTTAATGAACAGGTTGTTCACGGGATTCCCGGGCCGCGCCGCCTGAAAGAAGGCGATGTGGTCAGCTTCGATATCGGAGCAAAAGTTGAAGGATACTTCGCCGACGCAGCCAGAACCTGGGGCGTTGGAACAGTATCGGCCGAAAGGCAGAAACTGATTGATACGGCCCGTGATTCTTTTTTCGCGGGTCTTGAGGCTTACAAGCCGGGATGCCGGATCGGTGATATGGCGGCCGGGATCCAGAAGCTGATTGAATCACGCGGGTTTCAGGTAGTGCGTGATTATGTGGGGCACGGGATCGGAAGATCGATCCACGAAGAACCCCAGGTTCCCAATTACGGACGCGCGGGACACGGGCAGAAGATTGAAAACGGCCTGGTGCTTGCGATTGAGCCGATGGTGACTGAAGGCCATCACGCAGTGGAAACACTCGAAGACGGCTGGACGGTTGTAACCCGCGACCGGAAATGGGCGAGTCATTACGAAGACACCGTTGCTTTTGTCGATGACGGTTACATCAACTTAACCGGCGATAACGGAAGATAAAGATGCCCAAAGATGATGCGATTGAAGTAGAAGGCGTTGTGGTGGAACCGCTTCCGAATGCGATGTTCCGCGTGGAGCTTGAAAACGGCCACAAAGTTCTGGCCCACATTTCGGGAAAAATGAGAATGCACTACATCCGGATTTTGCCGGGTGACAAGGTGAAGGTGGAGCTTTCGCCCTACGATTTAACGCGCGGGCGCATCACTTTCCGGATCAAATAAGAGGTTTTATGAAAGTTAGAAGTTCTATCAAGCGTATTTGTGAGAATTGCAAGATTGTCCGCCGCAAGCGTGTGGTGTATGTCATTTGCACCAACGCCAAGCATAAGCAGCGGCAGGGTTAAAATTACAAGCACAGGAGTTTTATTATGCCGCGTATTTTAGGTGTGGACATTCCACGGGAAAAAAGAAGTCTTGTAGCGCTGCGCTATCTTTATGGCGTCGGCAAGTCGAATGCTGTGGAGATTCTCCAGCAGGCGCAGGTCGACCCCAACAAGCGCGCCAAGGACCTGACCGAAAAAGAAATTTCGGCCATCACCGCTGTCATTCAGAAAAACTACAAGGTGGAAGGTGATCTTCGCCGTGAAGTCCAGCAGAACATCAAGCGCCTTATGGACATCCGCTGCTACCGCGGCAACCGGCACCTGAAGGGCCTGCCTGTTCGCGGTCAGAGAACGCATACGAACTCCAGAACGCGTAAGGGACCGAGAAAAACCATGAGCGGACTTTCCAA
>CAZIQJ010000212.1:0-4097 GCA_964541285.1 uncultured bacterium
CGGTTTACCTTCCTGTGGTTGCCGGACAGGGAGGGAATGCGGGCGCTCAATCGCTTGTCATCGTGATACGCGGTATCGTCATGCGGGAAATCCGCGATTCAAAAATTTGGAGCCTTCTTTTCAAAGAAGCCGGCATTGGCGTTATTAACGGGCTGGTGGTCGGGCTGGTCACGGCCGCGGCCGCGTACCTTTGGCATGGAAATCCTTTTCTGGGGCTGGTCGTAGGTCTGGCCATGCTGGTCAATCTGGTCATTGCGGGCCTTGCCGGAGCGGCCATTCCGCTTGGCATGCGAGCCCTCGGTCTGGATCCGGCGCAATGTTCCAATATTATCCTGACGACTTTTACCGACGTTCTCGGATTTTTTTCACTCCTGGGTTTCGCGGTCCTTTTCCAGGGCCGCCTTGGCTAAATGAGCGGAATTCCTTCCTCGTTTCTTTCCTCGATTTCTGAAAAACAATGGCGCAAGATCGGCCTTTCCAAACGGGCCGGAGTTTCCACGCCTCTTTTTTCGATTTATTCCTCAAAAAGTCTGGGTATTGGAGAGTATCCTGACCTCGAGCTGCTGGGAGACTGGTGCGTGAAAACAGGCATGAGCATTATTCAGCTTCTGCCCATGAATGATGTGGGTTTAAACTTTACGCCCTATGACGCGGCCAGCACTTTTGCGCTGGAGCCCATGTATCTCCGGCTGGAGGACCTGAAAGACGCGGACGCGGCGCCGTTCAGCGCTGAAATCAATGCCGCGCGTGAAAAATTTCCCTGCGGCCGCAAGAGAGTGGATTACGGCATCAAGAAAGCCAAGCTGGAAATCCTGGAAAAGATTTTTGAGCAAGCGCCGCGCACGGACGCGTTCAAAAAATTCATGGAAGAAAATGCTTTCTGGCTTCCTGATTACGCGGTCTATCAGGCGGCCAAGGAGACTGCCGGCGGGGCTTCCTGGGAAAACTGGGAACCTTCCCTGCGCGGGCGCGAAGAGGCGGCGCTCAAGGCTTTCGCTGAAAAAAACAGCCGGCGCATTTTGTTTTATCAGTGGCTGCAGTGGCAGTGTTTTCTCCAGGCGCGCGCGGCAAGGCAAAAGCTCTCGAAGAAGGGTGTTCTGCTGATGGGGGATTTGCCGTTTCTGGTTTCGCGCGACAGCGCGGATGTCTGGGCGCATCAAAGCTATTTCAAGATGGACCTTGCCGCAGGCGCGCCTCCGGACGCCTTTTTCGCCCGCGGCCAGCGCTGGGGCATGCCGCCGTATGACTGGCCGAAAATTGAAGCCGCGGGCTATGACTATCTGGTGCGCAAGGTCCGGTACGCGGAAAACTTTTATGATTTGTTCCGTATTGACCACGTGGTCGGAACTTTCCGGCTCTGGACCATCCGCCGCGATGAACCTTCTGAAAATCATGGTTTGAACGGCCGTTTTGACCCTGAAGACCCCGCGCTCTGGGAAGAGCACGGCAGAAAAATTCTTTCTGTCATGATCCGGAACTCCGATATGCTGCCTTGCGCTGAAGACCTTGGCGTGGTGCCTGAGTGCTCGAACCGGGTTCTGGAGAATTTCGGCGTTCCGGGCATGGATGTCCAGCGCTGGACGCGTGACTGGGGCGCTACTTACGATTTCAAGGACCCGGCCGCTTACCGTGTTAATTCCGCGGCTGTGATTTCCAACCATGACATGACGTCTTTTGCCGGCTGGTGGAGGTTTGAAGCCGGAACTGTTGACGGTGAACTGTTTCAAAGAAAATGCGCGGAGCATGGGGTTGATTTTGCCGCGGCGCGGGAGAAGATTTTTGACGCCGCCCGTTCGGCGCACGGCCGTTTGCGTTGGAAAAGCGAAATTCATTTAGTCCGTGACCTGGCAGCGGCTGTTGGAAAACCGGAGCATGAAATCCACGGTCTTGCCGCGCTTCACCGGGAAAGCCGCGATGAAAAGGAAAAATTCTGCCGTTATCTTGGCCTGCCGGAAGGGGAATACGAGGGGAAAGAGTTCTCGAAGCTGATTCGGGGCGCGCTTGAGAAAGTCTGTTCCGCCGCTTCGGTCTTCAGCATCCAGCTTATGCAGGACCTTCTTCTGCTGGAAAATACGGCAGCTGAAGACCCCTGGAATTTCAGGATCAATTTCCCCGGCACGACAGGCCCTCAGAACTGGACGCTGGCCATGCCCCTTTCCATGGAGCAGATGACGCAGCTTCCTATCAACGGAAAAATTCTTGAGATTCACCGCAGTGCGGGAAGAATTTAGGTGTTGGGCGAAAAGGTTTTTTAAGCTAGACTGATTTTACCGCATTTTTATTTTCTGAAAATTTCAGGAGGAAAGAAATGAACCAGAAGACCATTATTACGGGGATTGTTCTCGCCGCGGCCCTGGCTGGCGGCATCTTTTTTCTGAAAAGCAAGCGCGGCCCCATGATGCCCGCGCCTCTTCCTAAACAGGCGGAGAACTGGATCAAGGCCAAAGGCCCGCAGGGCGCGCCCATCCAGATTGTGGAGTACAGCGATTTTCAGTGTCCTGCCTGCATGCGCGCCGAACCTGTGCTCAAAGCCATCATGGAAGAGTACCCGGAGAAAATCCGGTTTATTTACCTTCATTATCCGCTGCCCATGCACCAGTGGTCCGGCCTGGCCCATCAGGCCGCGGAATGCGCCAACCGCCAGGGAAAATTCTGGGAGTATCACGACCGTCTTTACAAGGAACAGCCTGCATGGTCCGTGGCTTTTAACGTTCCGGAGCTGATCGTCAGTTACGCGGGGGAAGCAGGCATTGACCTGCAGGTTTTCGGCACCTGCCTTTCTGACGGCGGGGTGACTCAGCAGATTTTGAAAGAGCGCGCATCGGGCCAGACTCTGCAGATTCGTTCCACGCCGACCTTTTTCATCAACGGGCAGAGAGTGGTTGGAGAAATTGAGCTTGAAGGCAAGGGGAGAGACATCATCCGCCAGATCCTGGGGCTTCCTCCGCTTCCCAAAAAAGTGGAAGCGTCACCGGCCGCGCCTTCGCCGTCACCCGCGCCCGCCGCGCCCCAGCCATGAGTTCCAGGCATACTCCGGTTTTCGGGCTTCTGACCCGGCTTTTCATTGGTTTTATTTTTGCTTACGCGGGCTTCACAAAGCTGATGGAGCCGGTGGAAAATTTCCGCGGCATGCTGGCCGAATATCAAGTCCTGCCGTATTCATGGCTTCCTTTCGTGGCTGCGGTGGTTCCCTGGTTTGAATTTCTCCTTGGTGTTTTCATGCTGATCGGCCTGGCCATTCCATGGACGGCTTTTGGTCTTGCCATGATGTGCCTGAGCTTTTTGACGGTGCTCGGAGCCAGCACTGTTGTGCGTGAATCCTCGGGCAAGGAGTGCGGCTGCTTCGGCCGGAGCGGCCCTGTTCATCTGACGGTCTGGCAGGTTTTTGTCATGGACCTGATCAACCTGGGGATCGCGCTGAAGCTTTTCTTTGCCAGGAAAACCCCTTTAAGCCTTGACGGCCTTCTGAACAAGGAGCGGTAAGCCGGGGGCCGGCGATCCACCCTTGACAGCCCAATACCGCTAAAGTATGATTCAGGCCTGCATTTACCGGCCGGGTAGCTCAGTGGTAGAGCGAAGGACTGAAAATCCTTGCGTCGCGTGTTCAATCCACGCCCCGGCCAGTTTTTTTTTCAGGCGGGCGGGATTGAACAGGAGCCGCCGAGCCTTTTATGGAGCTGCGACCTTATGGGAGCAGCGACAACCGACGAGGCGGCGGCTGGCCTACCGGAGCAGCGAATAATTTTGCGCTAGTAAAATTAGTTTTCGCTGCGGAGGAGCCAATCCACGCCCCGGCCAGTTTTTTTTGACCACGGATTATCCCTTTCCTACTGGAAATTAAAATGAAACATGCATTAGGCGTTGATATCGGGGGCACCAAGATTTCCATGGTGCTGGGCAATGAGCGGGGGAAGATCCTCGCGCAGAAAATCATTCCTACTTTGACCGGGACTAAAACCTCTCAAAGCGTCCGAGCCATGACCGAAGCCCTTAAACAGATGAAAAAGGGTTTTAAGGGCAGGCTTTCCGGCGTGGGTATCGGTATCCCCGGGCCTGTGGATTCCGTCAGGGGCATCGTTCCTCGTTCTCCCCATCTT
>CAZIQJ010000213.1:0-4088 GCA_964541285.1 uncultured bacterium
GAACGGCCAGCTGAATGGCGCGGGGCCGGCCAAAATCAATCAAGGCGTCAAGCGCGGCCCGGATGGTGCGGCCGCTGTAAAGGACGTCATCCACCAGGACCACGACCTTGCCCGTAACGTCGCAGGGAATCCTGGTTTCCCGGATCTGCGGGCGCACGCCGATTTCCTGAAGGTCATCACGATAGAGCGTGATATCAAGCATACCCAAAGGCACGCTGTTTTTTTCAATTTGCTGGATTTCCTTCTGGAGACGGTCCGCGAGAAAAACGCCGCGCGTACGAATGCCCACCAGCACCAGATCCTGAATGCCGTGGTTGCGCTCAAGGATTTCATGGGCAATGCGGATAATGGCGCGGTGAATCCCCTCTTTATCGAGAATCAGGCGCTCTTTCACAGGGAAATCTCCCGGCTCATGAGGCGTAAATGGGCAAAAAAAAGGCTCCCGGATATGGGAGCGCAGGCAGAATTTATAGAAGGATAAAACCGTTTCATAACTTCCTTTACGGGCGTCTCAGCACCCGTTTAAAAGGTTAAAGTTAAGAGAATTGTAGCCGGATACAGCGTCCGGGTCAAGAAATAAATGTTCTTTGAGAGGGCCTTTCGTAAGCCGAGTTCTGTAAAGCGTTTGAATTGCTTCAAACGCCCCGACGACCATCTATCTTGGACGAAAATCGCTTTTCGCCTCCAGCGGCCTACCCGGCAGAACTGGAGCCTCACGGCCCCAAGAAACAGGCGGTTTCACTTCTGCCCTATTTGGCCTTTCTTCGCGTAGAGATTGCCGCGTTTCACCCCGCTTCCAGGTTTACCTGGATACGGACTCGTCTCTGTGGCTCTGATCCGCTCGCGTAAAACGCCGTTACCGGCACATTACGGATGATGGGTATTACCCACTACGCTGCCTTGCGAAGCTCGGACTTTCCTCCCGCAGGCCTGGACCGGCGGGCGGTCATCTGAAAGACTCTCTCAAAGAACAATAAGAATGGAAATTTTCAGGAAGCTTTTGCCTGGGCCGGCTTTTCGGCACCAGCGGACTGGAGTTCCTTCAGCTGGGCCTCGGAAAAATTGGCCCAGACAAGATCAGGATGCTCCGCAACGATTTTCTTGTAAAGAGCTGCGGCTTCATCTTTGTGACCAAGGGCCGCGTGGCTCTTGGCCATATAGTACTGGGAGATAACCGCCAGGTTCCCTTCCGGGTTTTCATCAATATAAGCCTGGTAGCGCTGAAGGGCCTTTCCATAATCCTTGCGGTTATAAAAAGCCTCAGCCTCCGAATAGCTTCCGAAATAAAAATCACCGTCTCTGTGACGGCCGCGGATACAGCCGGACAGGACAAGAAGACAAAGAATAAAAACCAGTACCTGATAACGAGGTTTCATACAAGGCTCATTTTACCTGATTCCAGGACAAAAAAAAAGCCCCGGTTTATGTCGCCATAAACCGGGGCCTTGCGAAGCAGATTACGCGAAATTATAGATCAACTGCGCGCCAATCGTGGACTGATTAGCCTGCGCGTTGAAAGGATCATGATCATCGGAACGATCCAAACGGTATTCCAGACGGCCCGTAAGGTTGTCGTAGAACTTGTAGTCAGTTCCGAAAGTCATGGCCCAAATGCTGTCCGTAATGCCGGCAGAAGTGTTCGCGGCATTGGTGCGGAAGTAATCCGCATCACGGAAGAATTCAAGGCGGTACACCCAGCCCCACTGCTGCGTAAGCTGGTAGCGAACATAGCCGGTCCAACCCCACCACTGAGCATTCTGGTTCGTGGTCGTATCGGTACCGGTATTGTCATTCAGGAGATCCTGGACACGGGATTCGCTTCCGAAGTCAAAAACCGTACGGAAGGAAAGTTTATCCGTGGCATCCCAGCCAAGCACGTTAGAAACAAGGTAGCGCTTGTGGCCGCTGGTGGAATTGTTTTCAGGACCAATGTAAAGAGCGGTGGTCCAGGTCACATTCTCAAGCGGGCTGAGAGAGAAACCAGTTTCAATGGTTTTCCACTGGTTGTTATCAATAACGTTGTCCCAGCCGTTGTTCACGCCCAAGTACGTCGTCACCTTGTCATTGAAAAGCTTGTAGGTGGTACGAACGCCGGTGTGGGTAAGAGGCTCGGCAAGGTTAAAGGTAAAGCTGCGGGAAATGTTCCAGTTATCAGGGCTGCGGATAACTTCAAAACCGGCCAGCGTAACAAAACGACCGACCTTGATATCGATGCTGTCATCAAGAATGGAGTTGCCCTCAAGGAAATTCAGAGGAGCGACCACATCGATGTAGGCCTGAACCGGCGTAATATAGTCGGCAGTATCACCCGTGGTGACGTTATTGATCACGCGGGCATCTTCACCGATCAAAAGGTCGAGGTTGAAACCAACTCCGCCTTCAGGGTTCGGGTTCTTGTAGAAGTTCAGATCAAACTGGTTGATGCTGAACGTGTCCATGTTGGAATCAAAAGCCCGGAGATTGTTTCCCGGAGCTCCGTTCACAATGGCCGGATTGGGCGACTGGCGGCTCAGGTTCTGATTGAACTGAACGTCCGCATAGCCGCTCATATTGATGTCCTGCATGGTGTGGATCAGACCGCCGCCGGTTTCAGAAGGCGTGGCAACATAACCGCCGGACGGGGCAGATTCCGCGGGCCGATTGGCCAGGGACTGTAACTGCCTCTGGAGGTCGGAGACCTTGTCGTTAAGATCGTTCACGTGGCTTTTAAGCGCGACAACTTCATTCTCATCCGCAAAAGCGGGTGTCATGACTGAAAAGGACATCATAATCATGAGTCCCATCAGTACAGCCATCAGCTTTTTCATAGTTCCTCCATTTTGTTTCATTCAGTTATATTGCCTTAAAAAATGGTACTGCACAATTCTTAGTGTCAGATTGTAAACAAATCCTATGCCAAGTCAAATAAAAATATTTACCAGACCATTACACAGGGCATACGTCTCGCTATATGAAAGAATCGGACTGATTTTCCCGCAACTTTAGACATATTTGTCGGCCTGAAAAAACAAATATGTGGGCCCGAAAAGATTATCGGCCTCATCTCCGCCCCTCTTTTTCAAAAGCTGAGGGGGTAAAAATGGGCCTGCCTGGATTTGAACCAGGGACCAAGCGATTATGAGTCGCCTGCTCTGAACCAAACTGAGCTACAGGCCCTTAAAGACGGTCAGGCCGTCGCCTTGAGAAGGAGATTTTTGAGGACTTCCGCGTCAAACGGCTTTTCTATGAAGCCGCTGATCCCCTCCTGCTGAAAAAGGGGCTGCATCTGACCGCTGGCCGCGGTCAGGATAATCACAGGGATACGCCGGACCCGGGTCTGCAAGGCTGAATCTTCCTCATCGCGGTAAGAACGCAGCTTTCTAAGGAAGGTCAGGCCATCTTCGCCCGGAGACATACGGATATCGAGGAGAACGCAATCTGGCTGGAACTGGAGGACTTTCTTGAAGCCTTCGCTGCCGTCATGGGCCAGGTTGACTTCAAAGCCCTGATTCTGAAGTTTGACTTTCAGGATCTCGCAAACGTCCCTCTCGTCATCAATGACAAGGATCCGCTTTTTCAGGGCATCAACCATGAGCTCCCTCAGGAGTCGCTGAGTTTAAGGTCCAAAAAGTTTTTAAGCTTGCGGGAGCGCGTGGGGTGCCGAAGCTTGCGCAAAGCCTTGGCTTCAATCTGCCGGACACGCTCGCGGGTCACATTAAAGATCTGGCCGACCTCTTCAAGGGTGCGGGGATAACCGTCCCCGATCCCGAAGCGGAGGCGCAGGACCTTTTCTTCTCTTTCGGTCAATGTCAGCAAAACTTCATCCATTTGCTCTTTCAGCATGGTGTAAGCCGTGGCATTGGCCGGAGAAACAGCAGACTTGTCTTCAATGAAGTCCCCGAAGCTGGTGTCTCCCTCATCCCCGATCGGGGTCTGAAGGCTGATAGGCTCCTGGGCAATCTTGAGGATGCCCTTGACCTTGTCGACCGGCATTTTCATGACCTGGGCGACTTCTTCGGGCGTGGGTTCGCGGCCGGTCTCCTGCAGGAGGTGGCGCGAAGCGCGGAAGAACTGGTTGATGGTTTCAATCATCGGCACCGGAATGCGGA
>CAZIQJ010000214.1:0-3994 GCA_964541285.1 uncultured bacterium
ATGAGGTTCTGCGCGTCTTCAACTGAAAGTCCGTAACGCGCCAGCTGTTTGCGCTTCAGATCAAAATCAAGAAAGTATCCGCCCGCGGCGCGCTCGGCGTACACATTGCGCGTACCGGGAAAATCCTTCATGATTTTTTCAAGCTTCTCGCCGATTTTCTGGATTTCCTTCAGGTCCGGGCCCAGCACCTTGATACCCACGGGCGTGCGGATCCCGGTTGAAAGCATGTCGATGCGGTTTTTGATCGGCATGGTCCAGATATTGGGAATGCCGGGCAGACGCACGGCCGCGTCCATTTCATCCACCAGTTCCTGGTAAGTGATTTTTTCAGGCGGAAGCACGCGGTCGAAAAACTCCGCGGCCGGTGCAGGCAGCCATGCAGGCCATTTTCTCGGCACGGTGCGCCAGAACTTCTCCGGCTTCAGCGTGACGGTGGTTTCCACCATGGAAAACGGCGCGGGGTCAGTCGGGCTTTCCACACGCCCGGCTTTCCCAAAAACCGTTTCCACTTCAGGAAACGCTTTCAGCATTTTGTCCTGAAGCTGAAGGACTTTTCGCGCCTGCGTCACGGACATGCCGGGCAGGGCCGTGGGCATGTAAAGAATGCTCCCCTCGTTCAGAGGCGGCATAAACTCAGAGCCGAGCTTGAAATAAACAGGCACCGTGGTCAGCACCAGTGCAAAGGCCGCGACCACGGCCGCGTAACGGTGCCGCACCACAAATCTCGCCGCCGGTTCATAAATTTTAAAAAGCACGCGGCTGACCGGATTTTTTTATTCCGTATAATATTTTCCTACAACCAGCTGTTTGACCTGCGCGGAAAGCCAGTTCCACCTCAGCTTATAGCCTTCCATACGGGTGAAAAGCATGCGCATGGCCGGATCCAGCGTCACAGCCAGAACCGCGGCAATGGCCATGGCCAGGTTCTTGCTGAAGGCAAGCGGCTTGAAAAGACGGCCTTCCTGGTCCAGAAGCGTGAAAACAGGCATAAAAGCCACGGCAATAACCAGCAGCGAAAAGAAAACCGAAGGCCCGACTTCTTTCAGGGCGTTGAGACGGACTTCGTGGTAATCGCCCTTGCGGCCTCCTTCTTCCCAGAGCTGAAGTTTTTTATACGCGTTCTCAACTTCCACAATGGCGCCGTCCACCAGCACGCCGATGGAAATGGCGATGCCGGAAAGCGACATAATGTTGGACGTCAGCCCCATGAAATACATGGGGATAAACGCCAGCAGAACAGAAACCGGAATCGTAACGATCGGAATAACGGCTGAAGGAATGTGCCACAGAAAAATCAGGATGACGATGCTGACAATGGCCATTTCCTCAAAAAGCGTGTGTTTCAGGGTGCTGATGGATTTTTCAATTAAAACAGAACGGTCATACGTTTCAACAATGCGTACGCCGGGAGGAAGCGTGGGCGCAACTTCTTTCAGCTTTGCCTTGACCCGCTCAATGACCCGCAGCGCATTTTCGCCGTGCCTCATGATAATCACCCCGCCAACCGCGTCTCCTTTTCCGTCCAGCTCCGCAACCCCCCGGCGGATCTCCGGCCCGGCCTCAACTCTTCCGATGTCCTTGATGCGGATCGGCGATTTGCTGTCCGGAACACTCCCCGCATAAATGTCTTTGATGTCTTCGGTGTTTCGCGCGTATCCCCGGCTGCGCACCATATACTCCGCGCCGGAAATTTCCAGCAGCCGGCCGCCGGCCTCAAGGTTTCCCTTTTTGACAGCGCTGACAACCTGGTCGAGCGTCATGTTGTAAGCGCGCAAACGGTTGGGGTCCACATTGACCTGGATCTGGCGCACGAATCCTCCGACCGAAGCCACTTCCGCGACGCCAGGGACCGACTGCAGCGCGTAACGCAGATACCAGTCCTGAATCGAACGCAGCTCCGCAAGGTCCTGCTGCCCGGTTTCGTCTGTCAGCGCGTATTGATACACCCAGCCCACGCTGGTGGCATCAGGCCCAAGTTCGGTTTGAACGCCTTCAGGAAGTTTGGGAAGAATTTTGCTTAAATATTCGAGAGCCCGGCTCCGCGCCCAGTACAAGTCCGTTCCGTCCTGGAAAATGACATAGACATAGGAATAGCCAAAATCGGAAAATCCGCGCACAGCCTTGACTTTGGGAGCGCCGAGCATGGCCGTGACAATCGGATAAGTCACCTGGTCTTCCATGATGTCCGGACTGCGGTCCCACCGCGAATAAATAATGACCTGCGTATCCGAGAGGTCAGGAATCGCGTCCACCGGCACATTGCGCACGCACCAAATAGCGCCCAGCACAGCGGCCGCGGTCAAAAACAGGATCAGGAATTTATTACGCGCCGAAAAATCGATGATTTTTTCAATCATGGCGGTGCCCTCCGGGCTCCGCGGCCGGAGAAGTTTCAGATACAGCATCCGCGGAAATCTTCTTAACTCCTCCAAAATCCTGAAGAGCGGCACGGATCCGCGACTCGGAATCAATCAGAAAGCTGGCGGAGCTGACGATTTTTTCGCCTTCCTTCAGCCCGGCAAGAACTTCGTAAAAACCTCCAGCCTCATGCCCCACCCGAACTTCGCGCGGCTCAAAATGCCCTTCTCCAAGGCTGACAAACACAAGGGTCATTTCTCCTGTGTTCATGACGGCCTCCTCAGGCACTGAGATCTTGTCCCCCAGAGAAATTGTCAGGACCACGTCAACCGACATTCCCTGAAGCAAAAGATTTTCAGGGTCTTCGGCTTCGAGCCGGACGCGCATGGTGCGGATTACGGCATTGGGAATCAGATCAGCCGTCCGGACCTGCGCGTTAAAAACTTGTCCAGGACGGGCCGGCGAAGAAATCTCGGCCTTCTGGCCTTCGGCAACGAGTCCGGATTCATTCTCATACAAGTCCACATAGACCCAGGCCGCCCCCGCAGGAAGAAAAAGCTCGCTGGCATCATGGCGCAAAGTGAGAAGCCGCAAAGTGCTTTGCCCCGCGTTCTTCAAATGGTCCATCTGTTCGGAACTGATTCCGGACAGGCGAAGCTTGAGTTCCGCGAGCTTCATGACCTGCTCGGCACGCTCGCGAACCGTCATATTGGGACTGCTTTTGCTCTTGATGTACTCCGCAACCGCTTCACGGTACTCGCCGATGGTGTTGTGAAGGTCCGGGTCATACGCCGCACGCCCCAGCGCGCGCAGTTTCATGACCATGGGCTGACGCCGCACCTCGGTAATCCTGACGCCGATCTGCTGCTGGCGAAGCGGATCAATCGTGACCGCGGCGCGGCCCGCGACGGAAACTCCGGAGTTACGGGTCTCGCTCTCATAAACCGGAATATAATCCATGCCCATTTCATCCTTTGCCGGGGACGGAGAAGTTACTTCCGGCCGCATGGGATGGCGGTAAAACAAAATTCTGTCCTTTTTCGCCTCAGAGGCGGCAGGATGGTCCACCCGGGTCAACCGCATGTGGCAGATCGGGCAATCGCCCGGAGCCGTCGCCGTCACAGCCGGATGCATGGAACACTGATAAAAAACCCCGGCATCTTCGGCTTTCGGACCCGGACCTTTCATGCAGCCGCTCAAGGCAGCGGCTGAAAACAGAATAAACAGAGCGAAGAATATTTTTTTCACGGAAAAGCCTCCTTTCAGTAAACAGAAACATCCGGGCAAAAATTGCTCCGGAAACTGAAAAAGCGGGCGTCTAGATGCGGAAGGTGCTTAAGGAAAGATAAATTGGAGGTGTGTCTGAATTCAAAATCCCCGGAGGAGGTCCTGGGGAAAAATCTTTTTTCGAAACCTCAACTCTGCCTTCGGGAGCCTGCGAAAAAAATCCTGAAAGCAAGGTGGCCAGGGGCTGGAAGAATTCTTTGGCTTTTTCTATGCGGGGCGCGCAATCCTTGTCCACATTTTTAAGCTGCTCGCCGCAGCAGCAGTGCGGCTGGGAACTCAGGACAGAGGCGGAAAAATCAGCAGGCGCCGCCTGGCAGCACTGGCAGAAAGCCATGCTTCCCGGCGCCAG
>CAZIQJ010000215.1:0-3883 GCA_964541285.1 uncultured bacterium
CTTCAGGGAGAGATCAAAAAAATCGCGGACGCTTATATGGGTCTTAAAACAGTGCTGAATTTTTACAATGTCTGGCACACTTTTCGCATCCAGGGTGAACCGCGCCGTTCCCAGCTGTGGCACCAGGACCCTGAAGACCATTTTATTTTTCGTATTTTTATCTATTTGACGGATGTAGACGCGGGCGCGGGGCCGCTTGTTTATGTTTCTGGAAGTCATCCCAAAGGCCGGCGCATCAGGCCGGAGTTTTTTCGGGAAGCGGGCCACGGCGCAAAACGCAGCACGGACGAACAAATGCAGGCCGTTGCTCCCCGGGAACGCTGGGTCCAGGCGACAGGGAAGGCCGGAACCATTATTTTCGCTGACACGCGCGGGTATCACAAAGGCGGACTGGCAAGGGAACGCGACCGGATCATGTACAACGCCATGTTTACTTCACCGGCCAGTAAATCACCCGGGATCTACAAGCCATGAAAATTCCGCGGCATCTTGAAAAAGAAGCGCAGGCCTTTGACAAAAGGATCCTCGAGCGCACGGCCAGCGGCCATATTCCGGATTTGCGCAGGGTCAGACCCTGCAGCTGGTTTTACAATAATCCGTGGAGGCACCCCGATTACGCGCGTATGGTTTTCGGGGAATACCTTTCTTTCGCCGTAAAATACCTGCGCCCTGGTTCTTCGGTGCTGGAAGTGGGCTGCGGACCCGGGCATATGTCCCTTGAGCTTGCCCGTGCCGGACATCATGTCACAGGCCTGGAGATTTCGCAGGAATGCGTGAACGTTGCGCGCAAAATGCTGAAGACGAACCCGTACAGGAAAAATTTTGGAAGCCTTCGCTATGAGAGGGCGGATTTTCTTTCATGGAAGCCGCAGGAAAAATACGACGCTGTGGTTTTCTTTCTTTCTTTTCATCATTTTTCACGGCCCGCAAATGTCTGCCGCAGGGCCGCTTCTCTTCTCAAGCCAGGCGGAAGGATCATTCTGGTCGAGCCTGCCCGTGATTTTTTTTCACCAGCCAATGCCGCGGCCGCGGTGCTGATCCGCAACCTTCTGGCGGTGAACGGACAGTGGCATGAAAAACTTGTTTTGCAGCAGGACCGTAAACAGCTGGCTGAAGCCGTGGCCGAATGCCGGCGGGAATACGCTGAAGCCAGAGACAGCCATGAAAAGCCGCAGTCTCCGCATGATAATGACAGCTTTGCCGCGGACATGCTGAAGGCCGTAAAAACTTGTTTTTCAGAATTGAAATACCAACCCGGATTCGCTTTTCTGCCGCGTCTGGTGGGAGGCATCCGCATGGGAAGCCGCGCGAAAAACCTGAAAATGGCCGGATTTTTAAAGGCGTTTGACGGGTTTTGCGTCGAGGCCGGGATTTTACAGCCCGGAGTTTTCATGTTTGCAGGCCGCCTTAAAAGCGGGAAAGGAAAAAGGAAATGAGCCAGATCATTAAAATCGGGGAACGGGCGGTCGGCAAGGGCCAGCCGTGTTTTATCATCGCGGAAGCCTGTGACAACCATCTTGGAAACATGGACACGGCCAGGGAAATGGCGCGGCAGGCAAAGCTTTGCGGCGCGGACGCGGTCAAGTACCAGCACCATCTTCCGGACGAGGAAATGCTCCGCGAGGGCGTGCCCATGTCCGCGAATTTTAATATGCCGCTTTATGACTTTCTTAAAAAATACGCTTTAACGCTGGAACAGCATTATGAACTTTTCGATTACTGCAAAAAAATCGGCATTATTTACCTATGCACGCCCTTCAGCCGGAAAGCGGCGGAGGAAATCAACAAGATGGGAGTGCCGGCTTTTAAAATCGGTTCCGGAGAATTGACCGACCTTCCGACACTTAAAGTCATCGCGGGATTTGGGAAACCCATGATTTTATCCACAGGCATGGCTGAGCTTTCGGAAATTGACGAGACGGTGAACACCCTTCGTCCGATCAACTCTCAGCTTGCGCTCATGAACTGTATTTCTGAATATCCCGCGAAGCATGAAGACGTCAACCTTGGCGTTATCGCTGAGTTTGAAAAAAGATACGGTTTGGTTATCGGGCATTCGGACCACACGCCTGATATCTACACCACGATTGCCGCCGCGGCGCTGGGCGCGAAACTGGTGGAAAAGCATTTTATTCTGGACCGCCGCCAGCCAGGGCCTGACCAGAGCGTTTCCATTGAACCGCGGGAGCTTTATGAAATGTCTTACGCCATCCGCCGGGTGGAATTGGCCATGGGAAACCAGAAGACCATTCATGAGCTGGAAAAACCGATCCGCGCGTGGGCGCACCGCAGCGTGGTGTCGCTCAAACCCATTGCCAAAGGTTCCATGATTACGCAGGACATGGTCTGGACCAAACGGCCGGGAGGCGGAATTCCGGCGAAGTTTCTTGAAAAGGTCATTGGCCGCACGGCAAAAACCGACATTCCAAAAGACCATCTGATTTCCTGGGATGAATTGAACGCTTGAGTCTTTCCTCCAAAAAACCTGTCCTTCTTCTCGCGAAGACCGGATTTATTATCCGCAATCTTCTGCTGGGGACCTTTGCGGACGAAATCATGAAAGAACGGCCGCTGGTTGTGGCCGTGCCCAACCCCGGCGACGAAAAACTGACCGGAATTTTCAAGGGCAGTCCCGTCCGCTTTATTCCTTTTCCCGAAGAAGGGGAGAGGATCCTGGACCGCGCGGGAAAATTAAAACTTCCGCAGACCTATATGTATCATTTCCGCCAGGCGGAAAAGGGCAATGAGTCCCTTAGAATTCAGACGCGGTTGTTCAGTTCCAAACGCTCATTTCAGGAGAGGCTGTTCAACGGTTCGCTTGTGGCGGCCGGGCATTGCCTGAAAACTTTCGGGCTCATGGGTATTGTTGAAAAGAAATATCTGAATGCCGTCGCGCGGTGGGAATTGACGAAGGAGTGGGAAAAGCTGCTGCTGGCATACGCTCCGGCCGCCGTGCTTTCCACCATGCTTACGCATTCCCTTATGTATTATGTCAGCTGTGATCTTCCTCCGGTGCTGGCCGCGCACAAGCATGGCCTGCCTGTTGGAACGCTGGTCCAGTCCTGGGACAATCTCAGCAGCAAGACGTCTGTTCTGCCGCCCTGGCTGGAGCATTACTGGACCTGGAGTGAAACCATGAGCGAGGAACTGGTCTCTATGAATCCCCGTGTGCCGCGTGCCAGGGTCAAGGCCGTGGGTTCTCCCCAGTTTGATTTTCATCTTCTGCCCGATCTGGTGGAGCCCAGGGAAACTTACATGAAGCGTCAGGGCATGGACCCCTCGAAAAAATATGTTTTGATCGGCACCGGCACGGAAGTCTGGTTTCCGCAGGAACCGGCCCAGACACTTGCTATTGTCAAATCATTGCGGCAGAAATTTCCGGACCTTCAGATCCTTATCCGCCTTCACCCCAAAGACGACGACCGCCGGTGGGAGTCGCGTATGCCGGAATTAAAAGCCGCAGGGGTTTTTTTTCAGAAAACAGCGCCCCGCGTCCATATGGACAGGGGAGGATTTATTCCGCCCAGGGACTTCTATAAAGAACAGGTCAACACCCTTCATCACGCGGCGATTGTCCTGAATACCGCCTCGACGCTGACAGTCGACGCCGCGATTCTGGACAGGCCCGTGCTGTGTATTGCTTATGATGAAGTTCCGGACCCCAGGTTTCCGGAAGGCCGGTGTCTGGCGTATTCGCGTTCCAGCCATTATTCGACGCTCGCGGCCACGGGCGGCGTGAAAGTGATTTTTAATCTGCGCGATTGCGTGGATGCGGTTGAACGCTATCTGGCGGACCCCTCGCTGGACCGCGAAGGCCGCGCAAGAATTGTTGAAAAAGTAACCGGTAAAGTGGACGGCGGCGCAGGAAAAAGACTTGCCAGGG
>CAZIQJ010000216.1:0-3871 GCA_964541285.1 uncultured bacterium
CTAATTGACATCGTTGTGGATTATCATGACGAGCCCCCAGCCCATGCCAGTGATCTTCATTTGCTCGCCATCGCGCGCCAGGCCAAAAAAAATGTCACCGTGCTTTTGTCCGGCGAAGGAGGGGATGAAACGCTTGGCGGATATAACCGTTACCTTTTATTCAAGCGTCCTTTCTTTTTGCGGGCGGCAGCGCCTTTGGCGGGTCTGTTCGGGCTTTTTTCAAAACACAGCCGCTTTGCCAAGCTCCGGGAGCTGCTGGCGCTGAAGCCTTCCGGGCGGCGCATCCTGTTTTCCGCTTCTGAAATTTTTCCGCGTGAAACCGGACGGGTTTTCACCGCAGGGTTTCCTTACCGCGAAAAAATGATACGCGAAGCCGAAGAGATTTACCCCCTGGATCAGGCCCGGCAGGCCATGTATTACGACCAGCATTCCTATCTCTGTTCTATTCTTGACCGCAATGACCGTATGACCATGGGCGCTTCAATAGAATGCCGGACACCGTTTCTGGATTACCGTCTTGTGGAAGGTCTTGCCGCCGTGCCTTCGCCTGTTTTGATGGCCGGTCCGTCCAAGTCCCTGCTGAGAAAGGCCATGGCCGCGCGGCTTCCGGAAAAAATCATGAAAAACCGTAAATGGGGTTTCGGAGTTCCCTGGGGCCGTTATCTCAGGACAGTCGCCCCGTGGCGCGAGGAAGTCCGCCGCCTGCCCCAATCCGGTTTTTTGCGGGAAGCCGGCCTTGACGGAAAAATGCTGACGGAACGCGTCAGGGACTTTGAACGCGGCGATATTTCCGCGGACGCGCTTGTTTATCAATGTTTTATCCTCAACAAGTGGCATGACCGGATTTTTAAAAAATCATGACAGCCTATACTTCCATGCTCCGAAATTTTATTCTGCCTGCCGGAGATTTTCTTTGCGGCCAGCGCATGATCCGCCGCCTGAAGTTTTTGGAAGAAGCGCAGTGGTGGAGTGCGGAAAAAATCCGGGAAGAACGGCTGCGGCTGCTTAAGGAGCTTGTGCGCACGGCTTATCATGAAACGGTTTTTTACCGGGAATTGATGGACAGCGCGCGTGTGAAACCGGAAGACATCCGCTCTTTTGAGGACATGGAAAAAATACCGGCGGTTACCAAAGCCATGATCCGCCGCGCTTACCCTGAAAAAATTTCCCGGGGCACGGGGCAGCGCACTTATGAATCCAGGACATCGGGTTCCACGGGTGAAAATTTTGCGGTGCTGGAAGACGCGGCTACTGCCGGCTGGTACCGCGCGTCTTTTCTTTTGTCGCTGGAATGGTCGGGCTGGAGCCTGGGAGAGCCGCATCTGCAGACGGGGATGACGCTGGACCGCGGATTTCAAAAAAAGGTCAAGGACGTGCTGCTGCGGGCGTCTTACTTTTCAGCTTTTGATCTCACAGACGAGTGTCTGGACGGCATGCTGCAAACGCTGGAGCGGAAAAAAATACGCTATCTGTGGGGATATCCGGGCAGCCTTTATTATCTGGCCCTGCGCGCCGGAAAAAAAGGCTGGAACCGGCCGCTGAAATCTGCCGTGACCTGGGGCGACACCCTTTTTCCGCATTACAGGAAGGAAATCGAAAAAGTTTTTTCATGCCGGGTTTTTGACACCTACGGCTGCGCCGAGGGCATGCAGATCGCGGCCCAGTGCGAACAGGGCGCCTGGCATCTTCATGATCTTGACGTTCTGGTTGAATTTACGGATGAAAAAGGAAACAAGGCCGGCGAAAACACGGAAGCAAATCTCATCATGACGCGCCTGCATGCCGGTCCCATGCCTTTGATGCGTTACCGTATCGGTGACGCGGGTGTGCGCGGTCTTCAGAGGCCCTGCGCCTGCGGCCGCGGGTTTCAAACCATGGAAGGCCTGCGCGGACGCGAAACAGATGTTGTGGTGACGCCTTCAGGAAACCGGCTGATTGTGCACTTTTTCACAGGAATCTTCGAGCATTTCACCGGGGTCGAATCTTTTCAGGTGGTGCAGGAAACCGCGGACAGCCTCAGAGTTTTTCTCGCGGTCCATGAAGGCGGAAACAATGCCGGGCTTGAACGCGCGGTCCGTACGGCGCTTGAAGAGAAAGGTCTTTCAGGCATGAAGCTTGAAATTGAATTTGTCCGTGAGATTCCTCTGAAAGCGGGCAAACGTCGTTTTGTCATCAATAAAACTTTTTTTGTTCCCCAGGTTTCCAATGGCTGACATCACGGTCCGGCAGGCTGTTGAAGCGGATCTCCCCACGGTCGCGGAAATTCATATTCGCGCTTTTCCGGATAGTTTTTTAAGCCGTCTGGGCAGGGGTCCGGTTGAAAAATATTATGAATGGCTGCTCAAGGGGCCTCACCAGACCACGGCTTTGATGGCGTACGCGGATGGAAAGCCCGCGGGGTTCTGTTTTGGGGGTGTTTTCCGCGGCGCTCTCTCAGGCTTTCTGAAAAAAAACCGTTATTATCTTTTTCTGAGTCTGCTGGCGCGGCCCGCGGTTTTTTTTCACCCTGAAATGATGAACAGGCTGGGTCAGGGGATTAAAAGTCTGCGCGCTCCCGCAGCATCTTCGAATATGCCTTCGCCCGGGGCCTCAAGCTTCGGAATTTTGTCCGTGGCCGTGGACCCTGTTTTTCAGCGGAGCGGGGCGGGCAGAGAGCTTATGCTTGAAAGCGAAAAGGCGGCAAAGCGTCTTGGCTTCAGAGAAATGGACCTGACCGTGCATCCTGAAAACACCAAAGCCGTTTCGTTTTATAAAAAAGCGGGCTGGATTGAAGACCGTGAAAAGCCCGGAAGCGGCAGGATGAGGAAATCTCTGTGAGCGGTTTTCCTTTTATTTCCATTATCATGCCGGTGCGTAATGAAGGCCGTTTTATCAAAGAGAGCCTTCAGGCGGTTCTGGCCCAGGATTATCCGGCGGATAAAACCGAGATCATTGTCGCTGACGGAATGTCCACGGACGGCACGCGTGAAACCGTTCTGGGGCTGGCGGAAAAGCACCCGAACATTTTTCTTCTCGATAACCCTTCCGGAAAAACTCCGGCCGCTTTGAACATCGCGTTTCAAAAAGCGCGCGGCGAAATGATTGTGCGTGTGGACGGCCATGCCGTGATCGCGCCGGATTATGTCAGCCGGTGCGTCACGATACTCCAGAGCGGGCAGGCGGACGCCGCGGGCGGGCCGATTGAAACCGTGGGAGAAACTTTTATGGCAAAGGCCATTGCCAGCGCCATGAGTTCTGTTTTTGGAGTGGGAAACTCAGCTTTCAGAACTTCAGCGGTCCGGCAGTACGCGGATACAGTGCCTTTTCCCGCATATTCCCGTGAATGGGTTGAAAAAGCAGGGGGATATGACGAAGAGCTGGTGCGCAATCAGGATGACGAATACAATTACCGCCTGCGCGGTCTGGGCGCGCGTATTTTGCTTGATCCCGGTATCCGCTCGCGGTATTACAGCCGCTCCAGTCTGGTTTCATTGGTAAGGCAGTATTTTCAGTACGGATTCTGGAAAGTCCGCGTCATGCAGAAACATCCCGAGGGCATGAGCTGGAGGCAGTTTGTGCCGCCGGCTTTTGTTTTTCTGTGCTTTTTTATGGCGCTGACGCCTTTTGCTCCCGGGCTTTTAAAATACGTGCTGGCCGCGTACCTGGTTTTTATTCTGGCCGGCGCGGTCACACTGGGCATCAAGAAAGGGTTCAAATATATGGCGGTTTTGCCGTTTATTTTCGCGGCGCTCCACTTCAGCTATGGAACGGGTTTTTTATGCGGGCTGGTCTCATTCGCCCCCAGATGGTTTGAGAAAAAATCATGAAACTTTCGATTATTATTCCGACCTATAACGAGCAGAACACTATCGAAGAGCTGGTGGCCTATGTC
>CAZIQJ010000217.1:0-3836 GCA_964541285.1 uncultured bacterium
CAGCTGAGCGGTGAACTGGCTTCCGGCAACCTGACGCTTTCCATGCAGGAGCGCGGTCTGGTGGTCACGGTGCTTGACCGTGTTCTTTTTGCTTCCGGTAAAGCGGACCTGATGGAAGGTTCCAAGGTTACTCTGGACAAGGTTGCGGAAATTTTAAACGGCAAAGTTCGTCAGCACATGGTCTACGTTGAAGGGCACACGGACAATGTTCCGATCCGTCTTTCCGGCTGGCGCTCCAACTGGGAACTTTCAACCGCCCGCGCCACCGAAGTGATTCATTACTTCGTGGATCAGAACAGCGTCAACCCTCACCGCATTGCGGCGACGGGTTACGGTGAGTTCCATCCTGTAGCTTCCAATGATACGGATAGCGGCAGGCTGAAGAACCGCCGTGTGGAGATTGTTATTTCCCCGAAAAAGATGGCCTGATTTTGAATGAAGAAGTTTGAACGGCTGCAGGTTTTTGCAGCGGCTCTTGCGGGTATTCTTCTGGTGCAGGCCGGCCTTGGCCTTCTGGTTAAGGCGGAAGTGGAACGGCGCGCGGGAGTCCGTCTTGAAGGGCGTTATGTTCCCGTTCCGCTCCGTTGGGCGTTTTACCTGAAGAACGTTCGGGTTGACGCGGGCAGCAAGTTCAAGGTTTCGGCAGGTGATCTTGAAGTCCGGTACAGTCTTTTGCCTTTTGGTCCGGAACGCTTTCGCGTCCGCCTGAAGGGGATGGGTTTAAAAATACAACTTTTGGATAAATGGGCGAAAATCCAGGGCACAAACGGAGAAGTTCCGGTGACTCGTTTTGATGCAGACCTCCGCTGGGCAGGCAAACACATGACGCTCGAATCCATTCATCTTGACTCTCCCTCTTTCCAATTTAATATTCAGCCTTCAGCAGGCGGTCCTCGTCAGCCGGGGATGCCGCTTCCTTCACTCCGCGAATCATGACAAAACTCGGCGTGCTGTTTCAGGACATTCCGGTTCTTGAAAAAATAAACTGGGATCCGTCCCGTCTGGCCGGCAAAATTACTTCTGACTCCCGTGCTATTGAACCTGGCGATGTGTTTGTGGCATGCCCTGGTTCCCGCATGGACGGACACGATTTCCTGAGTCAGGCTATTGTGGCCAAGGCCGCGGTCATTGTTTTTGAAAGCACTCCTGATTTTGTTATTCCCGCGCGCGTGACCGGAATCCGCGTTGAGAGCAGCCCTGCTGCGCTTGCGCTTCTGCTTAACCGTTTTTACCAGCACCCCGACCGGAAAGTGAAGCTGATCGGCGTGACCGGAACCAACGGAAAAACCACCATCGCTTATCTGACGCATCAGCTCCTCCGCGAAAAAGCGAAAGCCGCTTACCTTGGAACTCTCTGGTATGATTTGCCCGAGACGCGCATTCCAGCGGTCAACACCACGCCGGGCGCTGAAGTCCTGATCCCGATTCTCAAACAGATTGCCCAGGAAAAAGGGCAGTACTGCGTCATGGAAGTTTCCTCGCACGCGTTGCATCAGAAAAGGGTTTTTGGGCTGCAGCTCGAGCTGGCCATGTTCACGCAGCTGACTCAGGACCATCTGGACTATCATCCGGACATGGAGGATTATTTCCAGGCCAAGAAACTTCTTTTCACGCAGGAACCCCGGCCGCGCCACATGCTGATCAATAAGGATTGCGCGTACGGCCGCCGTCTGCTTCAGGAAATTCCCGAAGCCCGGAGTTACAGCCTTGAGGGTCCGGCGGATTATCAGGTCACAAATATGGAATGCTCCTTTCAGGGCAGCCGTTTCAAACTGCGTTTCAAAGGGCGTGAAGCTTCTTTTCAGATCCGCCTGCCCATGCGTCACAATGTCGCCAATGTGGTCACGGTGCTGGCAGGCCTTGATCTTCTGGGTTTTGACCCGGAAGATTTCAGGGGAGTGCTCGCGGAAATTCCCGGCATTCCGGGGCGTCTGGAGCGCGTTCACGGCAGCGGCCAGTTTGATGTGTTTGTGGATTATGCCCACACGCCGGATGCCATTGAAAATGTTCTGCGGGAAGCCCGCAAGCTGAAGCCCGGGCGTATCCTGACGCTTTTCGGCTGCGGCGGTGACCGCGATAAAGGCAAGCGCCCGCTTATGGCGCGCGCGGCCTGTCATGACTCCGACGTTGTGATTTTGACCTCTGACAACCCGCGCTCTGAAGATCCGGAAATGATTCTTGAAGACATCAAAAAAGGCGTTCCCAAAAATCATGGCGGGGTGCAGGTGCTGGAAGTTGTTGACCGGCGCCAGGCCATTGAAAAGCTTGTTTCCATGGCGGAGCCGGGGGATGTTTTGTTTATTCTCGGCAAGGGCCACGAAGACTATCAGATCATCGGGGATAGAAAAATTCCTTTTGACGACCGTCTTGTGGTCCAGGAATGTCTCAAAAGGAAAGCCCGTGTTTTCTTTTCCTGAAGCCGCCCGGCTTCTGGGAACCTCCCTGGAACTGCCCGACTCGGGCCGGATGATCGAAGGCGCCTCTCTCGACACGCGAACCCTCAAGGACGGAAACCTTTTTATTGCCGTGCGCGGCGCTAAGGATGATGGGCATCGCCATCTCGAAGAGGCTTTCCGCAAAAATGCTTCCGGGGCGCTGGTTGAAAAAAACTGGCTCGAGCAGAACCGGGGCAGTCTTCAGGGCATGCACAACCTTCTCGCAGTGGAGGATACAGCCGCGGCTCTTGTGGCCATCGCGGCCGCCTACCGCTCGCGGTTCAATATCAAGGTCGTCGGAATCACAGGCAGTATCGGCAAGACCAGCACCAAGGAATTTCTCGCCTATCTTCTCTCTAAAAAATTCAAGGTCCTGGCCACGGCCGGAAATTTTAACAATCATCTCGGTCTCCCTTTGACGATTCTCCGCCTTCGCGAAGGGGACCAGGTCTGCGTCGCGGAGCTGGGCGCGAACCATCAGGGCGAAATCCGCTTTCTGGCCGGGATTTTAAAACCGGATCTGGCCGCGATCACTAAAATCGCACCGGTTCATCTTGAAGGCTTTGGCTCTCTGGAAGGTATTTACAAGGCCAAGACCGAATTGCTCGAAGCTCTGCCGCCCGGAAGTTCAGCCGTGCTGCCCGACGATGACCCGATCCTGGTTCACCGCGCGGAGCAGTTGAAACTGAAGATCGTGCTTGCCGGAGATTCATGGCGCGCACATTACAAAATATCGGATATGCGGACTGAAGACGGCAAGGTCCGTTTTTGGGTCACGTGCAAAAAAGAGAAGCGCGAGTTCAGCTTTCCAGGCGCTGCGGTTTTTCTGGCGCGCAACGCGGCCATGGCCATTGCTCTGGCGGAACAGTGCGGCATGGCTTTCTCGGAAGTTCCCTCCGATTGGTCGGACATGAAGCTTCCTTCCGGACGTTTTGAAGAACGCCGGGCAGGAGGTGTGCGCTTCATCTATGACGGATACAATGCCAGCCCTGCGGCTTTTGATGCTGCGCTTGAAACTTTCGCGGGCCTTAAAACCGAAGGCCGCAAGTATCTGGTCTTCTCCGACATGCTGGAATTAGGGCCGGAAGAGAAAAAATATCATGAGCAGCTGGGGGAGCGCATCGCGCGCACCGGCATTCCGGCCCTGTGTTACGGAAGCCGCGCCAAATGGGCATGGGAGGCCGCGCGCGCGCAGGCCCCGGCGCTTGAAACAGCATACTTTGAAAACGCGGCGCAGCTGGCTGAACAATTAAATGCTAAGCTTCGGAGCGGAGATGCCGTTTTACTTAAGGCGTCCCGAGGGATGAAGATCGAAGAAGTTTTTGAATGGATACAGTCCAGGCAGGAAACGTCAGCTTCCCGCCGCTAAAAGCAGAATGAGGTTGTTGTGCTTTATTTTTT
>CAZIQJ010000218.1:0-3806 GCA_964541285.1 uncultured bacterium
ATTCTTGGATTCGTCAGCGATACCAAAGAATCCATGCGCAAGACCATCAATTACGCCAAGCATCTGAATATGCCGCTGGCCCAGTTCGACGTCATGACCCCGTATCCGGGCACGAAATTTTTTGATGAAATCAAACCGCGCATTGTGGATACTGACTGGAAAAAATATACGACCCATCATCCCGTAGTGAAGCTCGACAACCTGACGCCGCGCGACGTCCTGGATTACAAGAACAAGGCCTACCGCGAATACTACTTCCGGCCTTCCTGGATCGCCAAGCACGGCCTTAAACTTCTGTTCTCCTAGGAACCGGATGATCGCCGTCACCGGAAGTACCGGTTTTCTGGGCGCCTCGCTGGTCCGCGCGCTTCTAAAAGAAAACTTCAAGGTCCGCTGCCTTATTCGAGCCAAATCTCCGCGTGCCTCCACCGTGCTTTCCCTGCCTTGCGAAACCCTGGAAACTGATTTTGACAGCAGGGAGTCCATTGCCGCGTCGCTTGAAGGCTGCGAAACCGTAATCCACGTCATGGGCCTGATCAACGGCACCGAAGAAATCCTGCGCAAGGTCAATATTGATTACACCTGGAACCTGGTTGAAGCCTCAAAGGAAAAAAAAGTCCGGAAGTTTATTTTTATCAGCTCGGTCGCGGCGCTGCGGCGTCACGGCCCGTACGGAGAGAGCAAGTTTCAGGCTGAAGAGCTGGTGCGGCACGCGGGTATTCCTTACCTGATTTTCCGGCCCGCCTATATTTTTGGCGCTGAAGACCGCAACAATACCCGCATGATGATCCGCGCGCTCAAAGTCTCTCCTGTTGTTCCGCTTCTGGGCGGGGGGACTTTCAAGCTCCAGCCCGTGTATGTGGAAGACGTGGTCCGGCTGATCATTCAGGGCATTCATTTTTCGCGCATGAACTGTGCTTATACTGTGGCGGGGAACAGCCAGATTTCCCTGCGCGCCATGCTGGACACACTCGCCATGCATCTGAAAGTCAAACGCCTGTTTCTTCCCGTACCGCTCAAACCGCTGCAGGCCGTGCTCAGGATTTATCTTAAAATCTTCCCCGCGACCCGGCTTCCGGCCAAGCAGATCCTGGAACTGGACAAGCACGAAGCTTTCGACATTTCCGAGACACGCCGTGACTTCAACTTTAACCCCGCCAGTTTTGAAGAGGGCGCGGCCAGGATGTTTGAACCTGTATGTGCGGAATAGCCGGATTCTTCTCATTTAATCAACCCGTCCAGGTCTCCTTGCTGGAGGCCATGAACGAGCAAATCATCCACCGCGGCCCGGACTCTGACGGTTTTTTTCATTCCGATCACGTAGGCCTGGCCATGCGCCGCCTGAAAGTGATCGACCTGGATACCGGCAACCAGCCCATCCACGACGGCGCTGAAAAAACCTGGATCGTCTTTAACGGTGAAATTTACAATTACCGGGAACTGCGGGCTGAGCTTGAGGCCAAAGGGCGCCGGTTTTACACAAAGTCCGACACGGAAGTTATTTTGCAGGCTTATCTGGAGTACGGAGAAAACTGCGTCAACCGGCTGATCGGCATGTTCGCGTTTTCAATTTATGATTCCGCGAAGCAGACCGTTTTTATCGCCCGCGACCGGCTTGGCGTTAAACCCCTTTTTTACCATCAAAGCAGCGAAGGCGTGCTTTTCGCCTCCGAAATCAAACCGATCCTCCAGGCCCCCTGGGTCAAAGAGGAAATCAATCCCGAAGCCATCAGTCACTTCCTGTCCCTGAACTATCTTCCGCAGCCCTGGACGCCGTACAGGGGCGTGCGTCAGCTCGCACCGGGGCACTGGATGAAAATCACCAAAGGCAAAGTTGAAACCGGGGAATACTGGGATGTTCCCGCCGGCGCCACCCTTGATGTGGGCGAAGAGGAAGCGGGGAAAAAGATCATGGAGCTGCTCCACCGTTCCATGGAACGCCGCCTGATCGCGGATGTTCCCATCGGCACTTTCCTGAGCGGCGGCCTGGACTCCAGTACGCTGGTGTGGCTTATGAAAGAACACAAGCACGACACCATCAAAACTTTTTCCGTGGGCTTTGACCATCCCGATTATGATGAAACGCCTTATGCCCGCACTGTGGCAAAGCATTTCGGCACGGATCATCATGAAATCAAATGCGGCCCCCAGGATGTTTTGAAGACCCTGGCGCAAGTCGCGTGGCACGCGGACAATCTTCTGGGCGATCAGGCCGCGCTTCCGCTTTTTCTGGTTTCAAAACTGGCGCGCCAGCATGTGACCGTCTGTCTTTCCGGCGACGGCGGAGACGAGGTTTTCGTGGGTTATCCCACTTTTCTGGCGGACCGTTATCATGGTCTTTACCGGAAAATCCCGCGCGCCTTGCGCAAGACGCTGATTGAACCCGCCGTGCGCAGCCTTCCGGCGTCCGTCAACAAACTCAGCTTTGAATACAAGGCCAAAAAATTCATTCAGGCGGGAGATTTCGATCCCAACAAGGCTCATTACTGGTGGCGCACCATCTTTACGGAAAAGGAAAAAGCCGCTGTTCTGACACCCGAGGCGGCGGCCAGAATGGGGAACCTCGACTCCTACAGCCTTTATGGTGATTACTTCGACAAGGCAAAGTTCGCGGACCCCATCAATCGCGCGCTGTACGCGGACATGAAAGTCTGGCTGCCGGGAAATAATTTATACAAGGTCGACACCATGTCCATGGCGCACGGCCTGGAAGCCCGCGTGCCGTTTCTGGACCATGAACTGGTCGAATACGTTGCCAAGCTTCCGCCCGCCATCAAATTCCGCGGGCATGTCCTGAAGTACCTGATGAAAAAAATCCTGCGCGGTAAACTGCCGGAAAGTATCCGCGCGCGCAAGAAGGCGGGCTTTCATTCGCCTGTAGCGTTCTGGTTCCGTCACGCGCTCAAGGACCCGATTCAGACTTTCTTCTCGGAGCCGGACCCGAACTTTGAAAAATTCTTCCGCAGGGACGCGGTCCTGAAAATGGCGCGTGAGCATGCTTCAGGACACAAGAATCACACTTACCGGCTGTGGTCGCTTCTGACTTTTAAATACTGGCTGAAATCTTTTGGAGGCAATGTTTGAACACGATTCCGGGAATTAATCTGACAAAGCTGGGGTTTTGTCCGGCCTGCAAAAAAAAGCAGGCGGAAACGCCCATTCTCAAAATTTCACGTACTGAGGTCTTCCGCTGTTCCTGCGGCATGGAATACATTGATCCGTCTCTTGACGCAGCGTCCATGATGGCTATTTACACCTCGTCAGAAACGCTTAAGCAGATCAACCCGGCCTGTGAAAACTATTATGAGTACGCGACGCTCCGTGAAAACAGCCAGACCCTGCGCGACTACACACGCGCGCATGATGAAATCTGTCAGTCCGCTCCGGGCAAAAAACTTCTTGAAGTCGGCTGCGGGGCGGGCGGTTTTCTGGAATACGCAAAAACCCGCGGATGGCATTCAGCCGGCCTGGACTCCAGCCCTGAAAATGTTCGGATTCTGAGAGAAAAGGGAATTGACGGCATCTGCTCAGACTTCATGACCTATTCCGCAAAAGATTCTTTTGATGTGGTGGTGCTCTGGGACCTGATTGAGCATCCTCAGGACCCGGCCGCTTTCATCCGCAAAAGCGCGGAGCTTTTAAAGCCCGGAGGCCTTCTGCTTCTGGCCACGCCGTGTTATCCCAATCTTCTCAGCCTTCTCGCGCAGTTTTTTTACAAAATCTCAGGAGGAAAAATACTTGGGCCGGCTGAAAAACTTCATTTCCTGGAGCACACCACGTATTTTAGCCCCAGGACACTGTGCGCC
>CAZIQJ010000219.1:0-3795 GCA_964541285.1 uncultured bacterium
CACGCGGCGTCTGGAGTTGGGTGAGGGAGGGAAACAGACGCTGGAGCTTATTGTCCATTCGCTTTACAGAAGAAACAGCGGAAACCGCAAGGGATGGGCGAAAACCTTCAATGAGCTTGATCCAGACCCGGAGGCACCCGTTCTCAAGTTCCGCTTTCTTGATGACCCGGCGTTTCTGGAAAATATCGACCCGTGGAAAGATTTGTATATGGAATTTTCAGCCAATGATCCGGCGGGGGATGCTGTCACGAATTTTTTGATTCTGATCGCGGCGGCCCAGGACAGGGACGGGAACTCTTTTCTGTTCACGTTCACACGAAGCGTTGATGAAAAGTGGGTCGATGGAAAGAATGTTTACGCCGGCGAATGGATGGCGTCGAATGTTTTCCTGAGGTCTCCTCTGGCCGTGCTGCGTTCGGAGATGCGTCCGGTCCTGCTGGAGCTGGGGGACCGGCTGCTGCGCAAAGCTCTTCAGGATGACAAAGTGCCTGAAGCTGTCCGGATTTTGAAATTTGCGAACCGGCTGCTGGGTCTGGAGCTGAAGGCCCGGAGGGACAAGGCCCTGAGGTTTCTCCAACTGGCGGAACTGGACCCGGAACTCGCGGTCAAATTGATGGATTATCTGGAAGAAGGCGACTTCGCTGCTTATGTGCGGACCGTTCCACGTATTCAGACTTCTCCTGAAGCCCCGCCTCTTGAAATGGATGGCGACGCATTTGCTCTTCAGGCCTATCTGCGGATTCCCAACCGGCATGCGATGATCTGGTTTCAAAAAGAAGCGGACGGCAGCTGGACTGTTGAAACGGTTGTCTACAAGACTGAAGGGGAAGGAACTGAAGACAGGGGGGAAGAAATTATGCGCGGGAAAGTGACCGTTCCTGCGGGCGTCAGTGCTTTTCAGCTTTCTCTCGGAAAGCTTGCCGCGGGGTTTCTTAACATTACGTTTCCCGCAAAAGCAGGAGAGAGTGTCAAGATCAGCCATGTGATTGATCCGGAAGCTCCGGAAAGAATCCGCGTGTCGGAAGAATACAAGGTTGAAGAGCCCCGCATGAAAATGCTGGGCCGGTTTGAGAAGGGAGATCCCGGTGTTCTTTCGGCTTTCAGCGGCAGGATGGGCATCTGGGCCGAGTGGGTTCTTTTCGGCGGCAGTATTGATTTTGAAAAAGGCGAGCAGGTAGAAGGTGTTGCGCAAACCGGCAGCCTGCTTGATGATGAGCTGACAGGGCGTTTCAGCGATGGTTTCAGCCTGGCGTGGCTGATTGACGCAGCCAAAAGAAACATGGGTGAGTATGACGCCGGAAGGCTTGAAGACCTTAGTCTGGAGCAGGCCCGGAAGTTTATTCTTGAAGCTGCGAACGGCAATGACAAGCCGCTTTCCGAGCGCGAAATGCTGGCCAGTATTTCGGCCCAGGACCGCACGCGCATGCTCATGATCCGCGAACTGATTCAGAACGCGCGTGACGCGATTCTGAACCTTCCTGCAGCGGAACGGGAGGGAATGGAAATCCGTGTGCGCAGTTATCTGGTGCGCGAAGGCGAGCAGGTGCGATGGGTCGTCAGTATCCGCGACCCTGTAGGCATGAAACATTCGGTTTACTTTTTCAAGTTCTGGGCGCCGCGTGTCAGCACCAAGTCCCGCAAGGAAGCCTTGAAGGAAATTCTGCGCAACGCGCCCGCGGGCCCGGATTCCCAGGCCGTGGAAGTCATCACGCAGATGATGGATGATGAGGCTCAGACCGACCTTGCCATCCGCGCCTGGATTTCCGAGCGCATTCAGGCCAACGGCGATATTGACAGAACAGTGGTGGATATCCTGCGGCAGTTCGGCCGGAGGTTCCGCAAGACCCGCGCGGCCGGCATGTTTGGAATCGGCAAAGACACGGTTTACGCGGACGCGGATGAAGTTGTGGCCCGGACAGGCGCGGGAGAAAAAGTTTACAATGCCAGGATCCGTGTCGGCCATCAGGACACGGAAGACCCTGAGAAAGTCACGGACCTTTCGCCTCTGGAATACGCGGAGTATTCGGACCCGGAAAACGTTTACAAAGGGACCTCGATCCAGCGCGTCAAGGACGTCAAAGACATTGTTCAGGCCGGTTTTATGGACAAGGAGATGAAGTACCTTTTTGTCGAGTTTGTCGGAGCCGTGGATGATGTACCCATTGTTTTTGAAGACCAGAACGGCAAGCCCCTGAACGTTCCCGTGCGCGACAAAATTACAAAGCTGGCATCTTACGGAAAAGACTCGCAGGTCAGCGTGGTACGCAGCGGCCTGGGGATCGTGAGACTGACCGTGGACAAACTTCTGGTTCAGAGCAAACGCGATCCGCGCGTTTATAAATTTATTCCGGATTGGGCGCAGAAATGGATGGACGATTCCGCCGTGGGCCTGGATTTTATCCGTGGGACTCCGGTCACGGAAAGCAGGACAAGCCTTTTGAAACCCGCCAGCCATGCGGGGAGCGCGGGAGCCGCGGTTCTGAATGCCTTGACCCTGGCCTACCGCAGCGGCCAGGCGGTCATTCCCGGAATTTCATCATACGGGGAATTTCTGAAATCAGCCTCGTTTGACCCGATTGACGCAGATGAGGCCTTGATGAAGGACGCGGAAAAGTTTTCCAGAGGCGAAGAACTCACGGACGCGGCGTGGCAGGGGTACATGGAGAATCCGGAACGCTACCGTCTGCTTTTTCTGCATTTGAAAAATGCGTCCGCCGAATCAGGGCCGGTGGTCAGCCTTGCCGAAGAAAAAATCCAGCTTTTCTTCCGCATGCTTCCGGAATGGGTGCGCCGTGAGTTTTTCCAGAACGAGTCTTTCAGAAAAGAAGTGAAGTCACTGGGGAACCGGCTGACGGCTGACCCGGTTAAAACTCCGGATATTTTTTCAAAACAGGCCGCGGCCGTCCTTTTGCTGGCCCTGGCCCGGCTGTATGTCGCGGGAAAGGTCCTGATACCGGGGCTGCCCAGGTTTCAGGAATATCTGAATCCTGACCACGCCATGATTGAGGGTTCGATGGAAGTAGCGCTGGAAGCCGGCAGGCTCGCGAGCGGTGATTTTGCGGCACTTGATTTTGCTTCTTATCAGGGCGACAAGCTGCTGCATATTCTTCTGGCCCTGCCGCTGGAAAAAGGCAAATCCATCAACGCGATAAAAAAAGAAGTTCTGGATAATGCCGCGGCCGCGCGGATGCTTCAGGAAAAAGAGACTGACCGTGGAGCCCGGCTTGCGGCCTCAAGGACGGAAACCCAGGCGGCCATGGTGAGATTGACCAACCGTCTGGAGATCAAAACTTCGGAAGAACCGGTGATCAAGGCTTTCGAGCTGTTTCTGGACGGGTTCTTTAACCTTCTTGATTCGAACCTTGGCCCCGAAGAAAAAAGACTTTTTAATTATGCCCGCATCGATTGGAATTTTTCCGAAAACAACTGGGAGCTGGCCCGTCTTTTTGGAAGATTCCTGTCCGGCGACGCGGCCGCGGAGCAGGAACTTCTGGTGAAGCTCCTCGACCGTACCCAGACGGACCCGGAAAATTCCGGAATCGCATATTACAACGCTCTTTTAAACGGTAATTTTGATGCCTCTGCGCTGATCCAGCCTGGCGTTGATGCAACGGGTCTCTCAGAGAGGTTCGCGGACCGTCTTGCCGGCGGGGGAGCCTTATACTATGAGTATCAGCGCGGCGCTATCCGTTCAGAAATGAGGAGTTTTTCTCCTGAAACGCTTGATGTTCCGCTGGATGTCCAGGTGGAAGTCGCGGTGTACGCGGCGCAGCGGATGGTGAGGCCGGAGGTACT
>CAZIQJ010000220.1:0-3763 GCA_964541285.1 uncultured bacterium
TCCAGTTCGCGGCCGCGGCAAAATAGAACTGGATCAGATTGCTTCCATCGGCGCCCACCCATGAATCGCCGGCAGGTGTCACAAAAATCGACGGAAATTCCTCCGCCTTGCCTTCGGAAAGATTTCGGTTAAGCATCGACATGCCCACCGAAATAACGCCGGCTGAAGTTGAAACAACGTTCTGGTTGGGATTGCGCAGCGTAACGCTCAAATTTCCCGCGGGATAAGTAAATTCACGGAGAGGCCGCATTTCAGAGCGCGCCAGAACCGTTTTTAATTTGACGGCGCGGTAACGTTCCAGAAGATCTTCTCCTGCAAAACTGCCTGCGGTTTCCACCTGGACAAACCGGAAAGACCGCCCGTTATTCCGCCCCGCGAACAGCAGCGTGTCTCCTTCACGCACCAGCACCATATTTCGGCCTGTGCGCTCAAGGGAATCAAAAATTCCCGGAAGACCGTCCAGAAGTTTTTCCGTGTCCGCACGGTTAGCAGCCTGGGCGGTATCTGTATTAATAATGAACGAACCAATCTGATCGGCAGTTTGCGGCTCAAAAAAACCTTGTATCGAAGCGGGCAAACTCACCCCGGGGAGAGCTACTTCCTGCGGGCTTTCTTCGCTTGTCGCTTCCGCCTGAACTCCAGCCCCGGAAACGGTAAAATCTACCACAATGTCACTTGCGGGCAGCGCCTGCATACCCGGAATTCCCGCGAGCATATTCGGATCTTTTCCCGCAATGCTGCGAAGAAGGCTCAGAGTTGCGGCGGATTCCCCTGCCGTGAAAGCACGCATCTCGGAACGCACGGCAAGAGAACGGTCAAGTTTCCACGCGGCCTGAATCCGCTCAGCGTTCGGGCGCTCGCGCAAATCCCGGACAACCAGATAGACGGCATTGCTGTCTTGCGCCGAAAACAGGGCGCCGTCCGTTACGGCAAAGAGTTTTTCCGCCTTGGCCGTCAAACTCGCGATCAGCCGCTGAGTCTCAAGCTCCGGCTGAATCAGGGTCAGAATATGCTGGCTCATGTCCGTCCGCGGGCCAGGCACCGTTTCAATCGGAAGGATCGCAAATTCAGGATACTGCTGGCCAAGGCCTCCATTACCCGCAACAATCCCCCGCTGGATCATGTCAATCGCTGAAGCGTTCTGGCCGGTCAGGCTTTCAAAAGTCACGGTAATGCGGGAAGGGTTTTCCGCATCGCCTTCAAATTTAAAAAGAGAGTCCGCGACTTCCGGATATCCGGAAACTTTAAGTGTGTAGGCAGCATCCACCGCGTCCGCCAGAATATCGCGGAACCGGGCAAGATCAAACAGACCGCCGCGCATTTCAGAACGGCGCTTGGGCATGGCTTTTTTCAGATCAAGCTGCTGGAACTGGCTGAGCCTGTAACCTTTATAGTAGGCCTTGGGTTCAATTTTGCCCACCGCACGCGGAACTTCAAAAGCCGTAATGGAATCTTCCTGCTCATTCACGGTCTCAATAAGAAACCGCTGCCCGTCCACTTCAACCAGATCGCCCGGCTTGAGGACGCGGGGCGCGCTCATTCTTTCATAGGAAATCCTGTCCATTGTCACCAGCATATCAAGCCCCGCCACCGCGGCCCGTACTCCCTGTCCATAAGCCGGATCAGGACCAAACCCGCTCAGCTGGCGAAGGCCTTCCGCGATCATGGAAGTCTGATAATTAAACGCAACCGCATTGTCGTAGGAAATATCCTCGCGTCTGTAAGTACCGCCCACATAAAGGCTCTTGTCGCCGAACTGCTCAAAGAAAAACCCTTCGGCAAAATCGCCAAGGATAGAAGGCGTCAGGCGGCCGGTCTTGAGCTCCTGCAGGAGCCGGGAAGCTGCTTTCCTGAGGGCTGCGGGAGAAGCGGTGTAGACGTTGATCTGGTAGTCTGAGCTGGGCAGCGTGCTGCGCGCGGCCATAAATCTGAGCAGCGCCGAAAGGATGGCGAGCGACGCGGCTTCATAAGCGTCAGGCTTGGCCTGCGCAACGCTGCCGGAGAGCTGAATGCGGCCAAGGACTTCATCTGCGCGTTTGAAAATGCTTCCGAGCGCGCCCAGAGATTCGCCGGTCAGCGCGAGCTGGGCCAGAAACGCGGTCATTTCCTCAGTCACACTTTTTCCATACTTCAGCTTGTCCTGGAGGGACATTCGCCGGCTGGCGGCATAAGGTTCAATAATGGCACTGACCAGATCCGCAGGCAGGTGCAGCAGTCCATTGGTAATCACACCCTCATCAAGGTTCTTGTAATGCCTGAATTCATGCGCGGCCACGCCGCCGTAGAACTTGGCCTCCAACCCTTCAGGACTCATGACTTCAGCGTGATAACTCATGAGTTCGATCTCATCATAAGGAGAAACTTCCCGGCCCTGCAGCAGGTCACGGCGGGTCTTGAACAATCTGTCCTGCATCGCGTCCACGGTTTCCCGCTGATGGATCACGACGGGTTCGCGGAAGCCAAACTGGAAACCTTCCGTCACACTGATAGAGCCGGCAATCAGCACCCGCGGATAAGGAATGCGGTTCTGGATATGCAGGACATGCACGTCAGACTTGTCCGCCTTCATCTGAATGTCGCGCTGGATCACAGGGCCGAAAACCCCGCCCAGAAGAATGGTATTTCCGAAATCCCGGCCGCCTTCATAGAAGGACACCACGTAGCCGTAAGACCGCAGGTAAACGTCCGCGCGCTGGGCCACAAACTTCAGGTACTCGAGCGAACCCAGGGTCTTTTTATCCGCAAAGTCTTTAAGCGCCGCGGAAAGCTGCCTGACGGCTTCCAGTTCCGTCTCACCCATAAAATTCTGGAGCGGATAATCGCCAGGAAGAGCCTGGCTCTGGCCTCGCGCTGCAAGAATGTACGGCATCAGATAAGCTTCGATCTTGCTGCCGAAATATTTCTGAAGCGGCCGGTCAGGGCTCAGAATCTTGCTGTTGGAATAGAAGAAGTCATCGCGCGTCTCCATAAGGATTTTCCGGGCCGTCCGGGTGCCGAGCGTGCCAAGGACCGTAAAAATCGCGAGGAAAAGTCCGGGAGCGTCCTTGACATCGTAAAATTTCTGAAAACTGAATCCGTTCTCAAGGATCCTTTTCATCTCGTCCGTGACTTCCTGCTCTGAATCCTGGTCTATCTGAGCCAGACGCAGAAGATAGCCGGGAGCCCAGGATTCATAATCGTCAGCCAGGTTCATGGAAAGCACAAGACGCGTCGTGAGCGCCGCGGAAGGCGTATTAAAATAATTTTCAAGCAGGCTCTTTAAAAGACTCTTGTCGCGGATGGAACTGGCGGCCTGCACCCTCTTGACCACATCCTCGAATTCCGGACTGCGTTCATTTTTCCCGCTCGTCCGCAAGGTACGGAGAGAGGCCAATACATCTTTGGCATTGATCCCCGTGGGAGCCCGCATCTCCGAACGCTTTACAGCCCAGGCTGCGGTGACCTGCGCTTTCAAGTCTTCACCAGAAGGGTTCGAAGCCCCGATATTAAGAATGACAGGCGCGCCCACCTGCCTTACAAGCTCGCGATCCTCACGATTGACACATGTCAGGCGGTCCGCGCGCTGAGTCATGGGTTCTGCAAGATTTTGATGAGCATCAAGCCAGGCCTTCAGGCCCGCAGCCTCTTCAGTACTCAGCGAAGACAAAACTTCGGCGCTCAAATGAGCCAGTGTGACCATGTGCCGCAGCCTGCGTTTCTCGCCCGCTGCCGGCATTTTAAATTTTTCATCAAATCCCGCGGAAACAAAAACGCCCTTCACGCC
>CAZIQJ010000221.1:0-3717 GCA_964541285.1 uncultured bacterium
CACCGCCGACTCCTGCAGCAGCTCGAAGCCGGGAATCGACAGCTCGCCCCCCAGATTGAAGAGCTGGTGCTGGATTTCGACCAACAGGGTACGCACTGCGGCGGGCATGTCCTCGCACAGCAGCACGCCGATGTGGGAATTGAGCTCGTCCACGTCACCCATGGCATGCACGCGCAGGCTGTTCTTGCTGACGCGCCGGTTGTCGCCAAGCCCGGTGGTGCCGGCGTCGCCGGTGCGGGTGGCGATCTGCGTGAGTCGGTTGCCCATGACGATGTTACGGTGGTGAAGTACTCGTCAGATTATCGCCGCCAGGCCATTTCCCGAGCTTTACCGGGTGCTTGCGGCTAAAGGCAGCCGTATTCTTTTTGTTCCGGCGAATTTTACGGAAAAGACAGGTCAGGCGCACTGGGAAGTTTTGCTGCGCGCCCGAGCTGTTGAGAACCAGGCTTTTGTAGTGGCGCCTGCCCAGTCAGGCGAACACCCTGCGACCGGTATCCGCAGTTTTGGAAACAGTCTGATTATTGATCCCTGGGGCCGTGTCCTGGCCCGGGGGGCAAAGTCAGGAGAAGGGGTTGTTTTTGCCGGCCTTGATATGGCGCAGCAGGCAGTCCTGAGGCGCCGTTTTCCTGTTCTGAAGCACAGAATTCTGGAGAAATTGTCCTAAGTCCTTTGGTTTAAACGAGTTAAAAATATTGACACAGGGGAGGCCTCCCCGTATTATATCCGAACCTTTTGGGAGGACTTATTTTATGTCGCGTTATGCAATTATTGAAACCGGTTCAAAACAGTACCGGGTAGAGCCTAAAGACGTCATCGAAGTCGAAAAACTCTTCGTGGCTGAAGGCAAAAAAGAAGTCGCGCTGGACAAGGTTCTTCTGGTCAGCGACGGCAAAAGCATTCATGTTGGCAACCCGGTTGTTTCGGGCGCCAAGGTCATCTGCGATTACGTGGGTGAGACCCGCGGGAAAAAAGTCGTGGCGTTTAAATTCCGCCGCCGCAAGAACTCCCGCCGCAAGCAGGGTCACCGCCAGGATTTTTCCAAGCTGGTCGTGCGCGAAATTCAGTTCGAAAAATAATTGAGGTAAAACACAATGGCACATACAAAATCTCAGGGTAGTACAACAAACGGGCGCGACTCAAATTCCAAACGCCTTGGCGTCAAGGTTTACGGCGGCCAGTTTGTGCGTGCAGGCGGCATCATCGTTCGCCAGCGCGGCAGCCAGTTCCGTGCAGGATTCTTTGTCGGACAGGGAAACGATTTCACCCTTTTTGCTAAAAAGGATGGGATTGTTGAGTTCAAGACAAACCGCACCGTTCACGTCATCCCTGCTAATTAATCTAAACCTTCACAAAAAGAAGGAGGCCTTCTCACGAGGCCTCCTTCTTTTTTCTTTTTAAACCCATGTTCATCGACCACGTACAAATTGTAGTTCAGGCAGGCCACGGAGGAAATGGCTGTGACAGCTATTTCCACAGGACCGACAGAAAGCTCATTCCCCACGGCGGCGACGGCGGGGACGGAGGGTCTGTCATTTTCCGCGCGGATGTCAACGCTCCCGGGCTGGACGCTTTCCGTTACCGTCAGCATTTAAAAGCTGAACTGGGGACGCACGGCGGTCCGACCAAAAAGCGCGGGCGTAACGGGGAAGACCTTGTGGTTCTCGTTCCTCCCGGTACCCGGATTTTTGATTCATCCCGCAAGCTTCTGATCCGTAACCTGGCAAACGCGGGCGACGAAGTCGTGGTGTGCCAGGGCGGCAAGGGCGGCGTGGGAAACCTTGGCGGCAAAAAAGCCATGAGCGGTGAAAAAGCCCCTGAGGTTGAGATTGAGCTGAAACTTTTGCTTCGCTCAGATGTTTTTCTGGTCGGGATTCCAAATTCCGGGAAATCAAAAATTCTCAATACCTTGACGCGCTCCAAGGCCAAGGAAGACCTTTATCCGTTTACCACCCGCTCGCCTGAAAAAGGCGTGCTTTCTTTTGAAATCGAAGAGCCTATTACTCTTTGCGAGCTGCCTTCCATTTATGAAGGTTCGGACGAAGGCCGCGGCCTGGGTGCTGATTTTCTCAAACACCTGGAAGAAGGGAAGATGATCCTTCTGGTGGTGGACCCGGTTTCGGACTTTGCCGAAAACCTGCAGGAAGCCTATGACGTTTTGAAGGAGCAGATCGGCAAGTATTCCGAAGACTTTCTTAAAATTCCGCACGCTGTGGTCGTCAATAAGATGGACCTGCCTGAAGCCGCGGAAAAAGCGAAAAAAGGCAAAATCAAAACTACTGCGCCTGTTTTTTACATTTCGGCTCTGACCGGGGAAGGACTTCCCGAACTCATCCGCTATATGGCAAAGAACGTGCCCAGACTTGAGAAGACCTCATGAGAGATGTCCTTAAAAAGTGCAGAAGGATTGTGATCAAGGCGGGGACCAGTATTCTGACCGGTCCTGATGGGAAAATTTCTGGAAAAAATCTTGAACGCCTCGGGCATGAAATCCTCGCGCTTTTAAAACAGAAAAAAGAAGTGGTCCTTGTCAGCTCCGGGGCCATTGCTTTTGGCATGGAAGCGATCGAGGCTTCCGACCGTCCTTCTGAAATGGCGCGTCTTCAGGCCTGCGCCGCCATAGGCCAGGGCCGGATGATGCACGCCTATGAGCAGTTCTTTTCCAAAAAGAAAGTCCTGACTTCTCAGATCCTTTTGACCCGTGACGGCCTTGAGTCCCGGCCCCGCTTTCTTGCGGCCCGCAGTACCTTCCGCGAACTTTTCGGCCTGAAGGTGCTTCCGATCGTCAATGAGAACGATACAGTCACGACTGAAGAGATCGCCTTCGGGGACAACGATATTCTCTCTGTTCATGTTTCCCATCTGGTTGAAGCGGATCTTTTGATTATTCTCTCGGATGTGGACGGTTTTTTTCTTCGCGACGGATCGCGCGTGCGTGAAGTGCTTTCTGAGTCTGAGATTGATTCCAATCTGGTGCGGCATTTGCAGGACACCAAAAAAGCCAAGACCGTGGGGGGCATGCGGGCCAAGCTTAAAGCGGCCAAGACAGCCATGGGGCTGAACGTTCCCATGCTGATCGTCAATGGCCATGCCGAAGGCGTTGTCGGAAAATGTCTGGCCGGGGAAGATGTCGGCACGCTTTTTTATCCTTCTGATCAGGGCAAGAGCGCGCGCAAGAAATGGATCGCTTATTCCGCGGTCCGCAAAGGGAGCATTCAGGTGGATGATGGCGCCTTTGAAGCCCTTCGCCGGAAAAAGACCAGCCTTCTGGCCAGCGGAGTCATCAAGGCCAGAGGGGATTTTGAGCGCGGGGACGTGGTGGAGCTTGAAAACCGCGAGGGGAAAGTTTTTGGCCGGGGCGTCATCCGCTATGACTCCGGGGAGCTGCAGAAAATACATGGCAAAAAGAGCCATGAAATCCAGGCTGTTTTAGGCTATAAGTATCAGGACGAAGTCATTCATCGTAATGACCTGGTGATCTGGGGATAGATGACTATGAAAACCATTTTGACGCAGAACTGGAAACCGGAGCTTCTGGAAACTCTCAATGCCGCAAAAAAGGCCTCTTTCGAAGTTTCCCGTCTTACGCCCGCCCTGAAAAAGAAAGTCCTTCTTGAGGTTTCCGCGGAGCTTAAAAAAGCCACGCCTTCCATTCTTAAGGAAAACCAGAAAGATCTTGCCATGGCCCGTGAGCATGGGCTTTCGCCGGCCATGCTGGAC
>CAZIQJ010000222.1:0-3662 GCA_964541285.1 uncultured bacterium
TCACAGGATGCTCATGAATAACCTCTTCAAGAATGTCCCAGACTTCCGGCTTCACGCGTTCCACCATTTTTTTGGCGGAGCGGATGGTGTGCACGTGTCCGCGTTCTTTCAGCTTGCGGATAATAAAAGGCTCAAAAAGTTCGAGCGCCATTTTCTTGGGAAGCCCGCACTGGTGGAGCTTGAGTTCCGGGCCAATGACGATAACAGAACGGCCGGAGTAGTCCACTCGCTTTCCGAGAAGGTTCTGGCGGAAACGGCCCTGCTTACCCTTCAGCATGTCTGAGAGGGACTTCAGCGGGCGATTACCGGCGCCAAGCACCGGGCGGCCATGACGGCCATTATCAAAAAGAGCGTCCACAGCTTCCTGAAGCATGCGCTTTTCATTGCGGATGATGACATCCGGCGCTTTGAGTTCAAGGAGCTTCTTCAACCGGTTGTTACGGTTGATGACGCGGCGGTAAAGATCGTTCAGGTCAGAAGTCGCGAAACGTCCGCCGTCCAGAGCAACAAGAGGGCGAAGGTCCGGAGGAATCACGGGAATCACTTCGAGAATCATCCATTCCGCGTTGTTTCCGGATTTACGGAACGCATCAAGAATCTTCAGCACCTTGATGCCGCGCGCACGGGCCTGTTTGGACTTGGACTGCTTGACCTGACGCTGATATTTCTGCACCAGCTTCTCAAGATCAAGTTCTTTCAAGAGGTCGCGAACCGCTTCCGCTCCCATCTTGGCGGTAAAGCCGATAGCGCCGTACTGATCCTGGGCCTTGACGTATTCTTCTTCCGTCAGAAGCTGCTTCTTTTTAAGCGGAGTCTCTTTCGGGTCAATAACAATGTATTCCTCATAATAAAGAACCTTTTCAAGCGCCCGCACGGAAAGATCGAGCAGGTTACCGATGCGCGAAGGCATGGTCTTGAAAAACCAGATATGAGAAACCGGGCTGACCAGGTCAATATGACCCATGCGGTCACGGCGAACCTTGGACTGCGTGACTTCCACGCCGCAGCGGTCGCAGACAATCCCCTTGTGCTTGATGCGCTTGTACTTGCCGCAGGAACATTCCCAGTCGCGGGTAGGACCGAAAATGCGTTCGCAAAAAAGACCGTCTTTTTCGGGCTTCAGAGTGCGGTAGTTGATCGTCTCGGGCTTTCTGACTTCACCATGAGACCACTTCCGGATAACTTCCGGAGACGCAACGCGGATCGAGATAGAATCGAACGTGTTGATATCGTAGTTCATACCTTTAATTTCTCCTTAGCCCTGTTTTTGCGCTCTTCATCGGATTCCTGCTTAATTTCCTGAGCGGCCGCGATCAAATTAGCGGCATCCTTGGCGGACTGATTCTTTTCCGGAATAATGTCAATGGCCAGAGACTGAAGTTCCTTCACAAGAACGTTGAAGGATTCAGGCGTGCCAGGATGAAGAGCAGGCTCGCCCTTCACGATGGCTTCGTACACGCGGGTACGGCCAATGACGTCGTCCGACTTGACGGTCAAAAGTTCCTGGAGGGTGAAAGCAGCGCCGTAAGCTTCAAGCGCCCACACTTCCATTTCTCCGAAACGCTGACCGCCGAACTGGGCTTTACCGCCCAGGGGCTGCTGCGTAACAAGAGAGTAAGGACCAATCGAGCGGGCGTGAATTTTGTCGTCCGCGAGATGGGCCAGTTTCAGCATATAGATGTAACCAACGGTAACGCGCTCATCGAACTTGTCGCCGGTGCGTCCGTCGTAAATTTCGGTTTTGCCGTCCAGAGGAAGTTTGGCTTCCCGGAGCATGTCCTTGATTTCACTTTCCATGGCGCCGCTGAAAACGGGCGTCATGATATGGACGCCAAGGGTTCTGGCAGCCCAGCCAAGATGAGTTTCAAGGATCTGTCCGACGTTCATACGGGAAGGCACGCCGAGCGGGTTGAGAACGATCTCAACAGGCGACCCATCCGGAAGATACGGCATGTCTTCCTCAGGAAGAATCTTGGCAATGACACCTTTGTTTCCGTGACGGCCGGCCATCTTGTCTCCAACGGAAATCTTGCGCTTGGAGCAGACGTAAACCACAACCTTCTTAATGACGCCAGGAGGAAGCTCGTCACCTTTTTTCACGCGGTCAATTTCGCGGGTACGTTCACCGATGAGCTCATCGATTTCATCGCCCCAGACGCGCGCGATTTTCTTAATGCTTTCTTCAAGTTCCGGATCATCATCAAGGCGGATGGTTTCCCAGTCACAGCCTTCAAGTTTTTTAAGATCAGCCTTGTCCACAACGCGGCCGGCCTTGATCAGAACTTCACCAAGAATGTCGTCCACAAGGTCTTCGGAAAGACGCTTGCCGAGAATCATGGCGGAAATCTTGTTAAGCCGCTCTTTTTTCAGGATATCGATACGATCCTGGTAGCGGGTCTTGATTTCTTCAATGTCCTTGTTTTCCTGTTTGCGCTCTTCGCGGCTCTTGGCGCGGGATTCCTTGCGCTCAAAAACCTTGACGTCCACGATGATACCTTCAACACCGGGAGGAACCGTCAAAGAAGCATCGCGAACATCGCCGGCTTTTTCGCCGAAAATGGCGCGCAGAAGCTTTTCTTCAGGGGAAAGCTCGGTTTCGGACTTGGGGGTGATTTTACCGACAAGCAGGTCGCCCGGCTTTACTTCAGCGCCGACGCGGACCACGCCGCCTTCATCCAGATCCTTAAGAGCTTCTTCGCTGACATTCGGAATGTCACGGGTAATTTCTTCATTACCAAGTTTGGTATCGCGAGCTTCAATTTCAAACTCTTCAATATGAAGAGACGTATAAACGTCTTCCTTGCAGAGTTTTTCGCTGATGATGATCGCGTCTTCGAAGTTGTAGCCGCGCCAGGGCATGAAAGCCACCAGCACGTTACGGCCGAGCGCAAGCTCGCCGGCTTCGGTCGCCGCGCCGTCCGCAAGCACGTCACCGCGCTTGACCTTTTCGCCCACTTCGACCACAGGGCGCTGGTTCACGCAGGTTCCGGCATTGGAACGCTCAAACTTCTTAAGTTTATAAACAAAATCATCCACGACGATTTCATGAGCGCTGACAGCCTTGACCGTGCCGCGAGCCTTGGAAATCACAACGGCTCCGGAGTCCTTGGCTACATAGCTTTCCATTCCAGTACCGACCACAGGAGCTTCGGTGTTCAGAAGAGGAACAGCCTGGCGTTGCATGTTCGAACCCATGAGGGCACGGTTCGCGTCGTCATGTTCAAGGAAAGGAATCAGGGCCGCGGCCACCGACACAAGCTGACGGGGCGAAACGTCCATGTAATCAATTTCCGTAGGAACTTTTTTCGGGAAATCTCCGCGGAAGCGGCAGGAAACCGTTTCGTCCAGGAAGTTCCCCTTTTTATCTACGCGGGCATTGGCCTGCGCAATCGTGTACTTGTCTTCGATATCCGCAGTCAGATAATCGATCTTTTCAGTAACGCGGCCTTTTTCAACCTTGCGGTAAGGGCTTTCAAGAAAGCCGATGGGATTGACGCGCGCGAAAGTGGAAAGCGAAGCGATCAGACCGATGTTCGGACCTTCCGGCGTTTCAATCGGGCAGATACGGCCGTAATGCGAAGGATGAACGTCGCGAACTTCGAAACCTGCACGCTCACGTGAAAGACCGCCGGGGCCAAGGGCTGAAAGGCGGCGCTTGTGCG
>CAZIQJ010000223.1:0-3656 GCA_964541285.1 uncultured bacterium
GCCAATAAGGCCATGGCCATGCGCGAATTGAAAGAAAACGGATATCAGCCCATTGCCGTTATTCCCATTCCATCCGGGCCTTCGCTTGCCTCCCAGGGCAAGAGTTTCTGGCAGATGGACATCCCTCTGCCGTCCTTTGAGGCAGGCGCGAAAATGGAAGACATTCTGATTCTGACCCGCGATCTGCTGAGCATTGTGCATGCCGGGATTCCCCTGATTTCGGGGCTTCAGGACATGGTACCCCAGGTCAAAAAGGGAAAAATGAGGAAAGCTCTGGAGCGAATCGTCATGGATGTTTCCGCCGGGCAGAAATTATCGGATGCTTTTTCCAGACATCCGCAGATTTTTTCAGACCTTTACTGCAATACCCTGAGAGCGGGTGAAGACGCCGGCCGTCTGGAAGAAATCCTGGACCGCCTGGTCAAAACCATTGAACGCGACATGGAGACCATGAACACGGTCAAAAACGCGGTGCGTTATCCGATCATCGTCCTTTCATTTCTGGCCGGCGCGTTTGTGCTGATCACCATGTTTGTCATTCCCCAGATATCAAAGATTTTCAGCCAGTTTGGAACCCAGCTTCCGCTTCCAACGCGTCTCCTCATCGGTTTTGGTGATTTCAGTACGCATCATGGAGCGTTGTCGCTGGCGGTAATTGCTGCGATTGTGATCGCTCTGAGCTTCTATCAAAAAACGGAACAGGGACGTTACATGATGGACGCGGTGCGTTTTCGTCTGCCGGTTTTTGGAAACCTGATCAAGAAAATCGCGATTGCCAAATTTACCAGCACGCTGCAGAGCCTTTATGCCAGCGGCATCATGCTTCCTGAAGCCCTGGATATCAGCGCCCGGGTCACAGGCAACGCGGTCCTGGCCCGCGAAATCACGCATGTGTCTTTTTCCATACGACAGGGCAAAAAATTTTCCGAGACTCTGGCGGCAGGCTCTCTTTTTCCTCCGCTGGTGGTGCGTATGCTGAGCATGGGAGAGCGCACCGGTACTCTGGAAGAAATGCTTGGAGATGTTACGCGGCATTACGACAGGGAAGTGGACTACATCACAAAGTCCCTGACAACGCTGATTGAGCCTGTTCTGACTGTGGGGCTGGGCGTTATGGTGCTTGTGCTGGCGCTGGGGGTCTTCCTTCCCATGTGGAATATGATGAATCTGTTTCATCATTGATTTTTGAAGTCGAAAAGTGAAGTGAAAGTGCGCAGGATGAAAGAAAGTAAAATCAAAAGGAGAGGAGTGATCAGAATGAAAAACCAGAAGGGTTTTACCCTGATTGAGCTTGTGATGGTCATTGTGATTCTGGCGATTCTGGGTTCTATCGCGGTTCCGAAGTTTGTGGATCTTTCCGCGAGCGCCAAGAGTGCCAATGAAACAGGTGTTGCGGGAGGTGTCCGCGCGGGGCTGTTGACGTATTTTATCGATCCCGCCCGCGGTAACCGCACTACGTATCCGGCGACTCTGGATGCTGTTGCCGATAATACAATGTGCTCAAACACGAACCCCTGTTTCAGCAATGTACTGGTACAGGGCGGCGTGACGGAACAGTGGAGGAAAGTAAGCGGCACGGCCAAGACGTATTTGAGCCCGGCCGGAAATACGTACACTTACAATTCCACGACCGGTGACTTTAAAGTATAAAGAAGGGAATGACATGAACACACAGAAGGGCTTTACGCTGATTGAGCTTGTGATGGTCATTGTGATCCTGGCGATTCTGGGTTCTGTCGCGATCCCGAAGTTTGTGGACCTTTCGACGGATGCAAAAAACGCCAATGAAGCAGGTGTTGCGGGAGGTGTCCGCGCGGGGCTGTTGACGTATTTTATCGATCCCGCCCGCGGTAACCGCACTACGTATCCGGCGACTCTGGATGCTGTTGCCGATAATACAATGTGCTCAAACACGAACCCCTGTTTCAGCAATGTACTGGTACAGGGCGGCGTGACGGAACAGTGGAGGAAAGTAAGCGGCACGGCCAAGACGTATTTGAGCCCGGCCGGAAATACGTACACTTACAATTCCACGACCGGTGACTTTAAAGTATAAAGAAGGGAATGACATGAACACACAGAAGGGCTTTACGCTGATTGAGCTTGTGATGGTCATTGTGATCCTGGCGATTCTGGGTTCTGTCGCGATTCCGAAGTATGTGGATCTGCAGCAGGAAGCCAGGGACGCGAATGAGTTCGGCGTGTCCGGCGGTGTGCGCGCGGGAATTCTGACGTTTTTCGCAGACCCCGCACGCGGCAATCTGACCAACTATCCGACTTCGCTGGATGGTGTGGCAGACAATACGCCCTGCACAACGGCGAATCCGTGTTTCACGACCGTCCTTGTACAGGGCGGGATCACGGAGCAGTGGACCAAGATCAGCAGCGCAGCGAATACGTATCAGAGTCCGACCGGGGCGATATGGACTTACGACTCCGGGACAGGCGATTTTACCAGGCCCTAGACTTGGGCGTTGTGAAGTTCCGGGAACCTGGGAAAAGGATGCACGGAGTCTCTTCAAAAGGCTTCAGTGTTTTGGAACTGGTGTTTGTCCTTTTCCTGATCGGCGTGCTTTCGCTGGTCAAATTATATTTTCTGGATCCCCTTGAAACCGACATGGACAAGTCTTGGGAGCAGGCTTCCGCCAGCCAGGTGCAAATCGGGCTGGTGACTTATTTTTCAGACCCGCGCAGGGGGAATTTTAAAAAAGTTCCGCCGGAGCTGGACGGCGCGGTTCGAGGCTCGTGCAGTGAAAAAAATCCATGCTTCACGAGCGTACTTCCGGAAGGCATGCAAAAAGGCTGGAAAAAGATCAGCCCATTTGAGTACAGCGGGCCGGGCAGCCCGACCAGCGTCTGGCGCTATGAGCCGGACAAACTTGCTTTTTACAAGGTGAGGGAATGAGGCACCGCAAGGCCGGTTCATCAGCATCCGCGGGTTTTACGCTGATCGAAGTGATCATGGTTATGGTTTTGATCACGTTCGTGGCCGTAGTGGCGTCACCCCGTTTTCAGAACCTCACAGGCACAAGGGCCCAGGCCGCGGCCTTTAAACTCCGCTCCGACCTCCGTTACATTCAGATGCTCTCCATAGAGACCCAGAACCCTACGCGGGCTGTCTTTGACACGGATACTCATTCCTATCAGCTGGAGATGCAGACCGGGGCGGACTGGAACATCATCAAAAATCCGGGGACACGCGCAGACTATACCGTGGCCCTGAACGCAGGGGATTTTCAGGGTGTGACTTTAAGTGAAGTCAATTTTAACGGAACCGCAGCCGTGGTTTTTGACCGTCTGGGAATTCCTTATGACGGCAACGGCGGTCCGATTGACGATCCGGATCCGGGTTTTATTTCGCTCAGCGGTCAATACCAGGTCACGGTAGCCAGAAGCACGGGCAAGATGGATGTGGTGACGTTATGAAGTCCCGCGGTTTTACACTCGTTGAACTCATTATTTCAATTGTCGTCTTCAGCCTGGTCATCGGGACCGCGGTCAGCATGTCCGCCAAACTCAGCCGCATGACGGTCATGCCTGATGTCCTGAATATCAGCACTTTTTTGGCAGAGCGCGAGCTGGAGCGGGTGAATCAGAAACGTTTTTCCGCAATCGTTAATGAAGGCCCGGCGAATTATACTGAGGCTCCATTTACG
>CAZIQJ010000224.1:0-3592 GCA_964541285.1 uncultured bacterium
CAAAATAGTTAAAATCAAAATCCACTTTATTTTTTTTAGTTACACGCTTTCTCTTTAAATGCTTTAAAGCTATACTTTCGATCAAAGTGTCATAATTAAAGGTAATAATCGCTGACTCGCGAGAATGCCAGAACGCGAGCAACTCTTTCAGCTCTTCCTCTTTCTCTCGTTCTAGCGAAACCCCGGACAACTCATAAAAAAAATCTTTCAAAATCTCCAAAACAAAATAGTAAAAGGACCTCGACATGCCTTCATCAATCTTACTTCTCCAAGGGTATTCATAATGCAGATAAGACATTAAGGACTCTATATCCCCCTTAAGCTGCTCAGGTATTTTCAACTTAAAGAAATCTTTCAATTCTGGATTACTTGGCAAATGTGGTTTCAAAAGGTTAAAAAAATCTCCTGGGGATTGAAAATAATTTTCGATCAGAGACGACACCTCTCCGGATAACTCTCTTAAGGTCGGATACTGAGGACAAATATCTTTACTAAATCCTGAGCCTAAAACGAATGTTGGATTTTGAGCCATTGGAATTCCCTCAAATTTAGATTAGAGCATACTACTTTTCTAAAGCATTCTGTGTAATTGAGCACAATTGCGGCACGACTTTCTTTTCAAACCACGGGTTTTTCGCCAGCCAGATCTGGTTGCGGGGCGAGGGATGGACAATGGGAAAAAACTCGGGCAAATAGTCCTTCCACGCGCGCACGGTCCCGGTCATGTTTTCTTTCATGCGGTTGCCCAGGTAATATTTCTGGGCGTAATTCCCCACCAGGATTTTCAGCTTCACATGGGGCATATGCTCCGCGACCTTGCCGTGCCACATGGGCGCGCATTCCCTGCGCGGCGGCAGGTCGCCGGAACTCCCCTTGCCCGGGTAGCAGAAGCCCATGGGCATGACGGAAATATTTTCCGGGTCATAAAAGGTTGCGCGGTCAATGCTCATCCATGTGCGGAGGCGCTCTCCGCTGGGGTCATCAAACACAAGGCCGCTGGCATGGACTTTGGTGCCTGGGGCCTGGCTGATGATTAAAATTTTTGAGCGCGGATCCACGCGCAGGACCGGGTTGGGCGCAAAAGGCAGGTGTTTTTCGCACGCGGTGCAGGCGCGGACTTCTTTTAAAAGAGACTTCAGAGTGGCCATTTGCTTCACAACCTTTAAAACCAGGATTCTTCGGTCGACCCCGGGTCTTCCTCAGAATGACAACAAAAACTGGATTCCTGCTTACCGGATTTTCGTGGCGGGAAAAGCGTCTTTGATCTTCTGGTTGAAAAACGTGCCGTGCGACGTTGCCGTCATCAGGCCTTCGTAAATACTGGCCGGAACCTGCTTGTAAAGGTACACGCCGCCGCCGCGGAACGTGATTTCAAGTTCGGATTTTCCGGAATCATAACCCACAATGGCAAGGTCTTTGGACTGAACGGCTTTGCGCTCCATGCTGTCTCCTAGGTATGGATGTACTCGAAAAACTCGTTTTCAAAAGAAGTGCGGAAGCTTTCGGAAACGGCCATGAACATCTGAAACGCGTCGGCCACGGCCGGGCCTGAAACTTTCTGCGCCACGGGGTTGGCGGCCAGGCGCTTGAAAAAAACCTCGGCCACGGCAAGCGAAGGGTTTTCTTCCACGTGCGGCGCGTGCAGGTACTGGCTGAAGACCTCGGCAATGCGCAGGAATTTGGAAGACTGGAAGGTCTGCATGACGCACTTGAGCAGCGCCTTGCGGGATTCTTCTTCCTTGATTTTGTTTTCGTCGCAGCAGCGCTCCCACACGCGGCAGGCCATGGCCAGGCGCGCGGAAAGGTACTCCATGCCGAACAGGTCGCCGGAAATAGCCATGAACTTGCGGTCGCGGTTCTTGAGAAGCTCCTGAACGCGCTCATGGTCGTTGTGCTCGTAAATCATGGACAGGACCTGGGCCGCGTAACTCTTGAGGTCTTTGGTGTTGGACATGGGCGGTATTATAAAGTCATATGCCCAATCAGGCAATTGCTTTAGCGGTCAGGCGGACAAAACCACCCGGGTTGTGGCGATTTTCTCATACCGGGTCTTTGGCTTTATGATGATTTGAACGTCCGCATCCAGAGCATTCAGCAATTCAAAAAGATAATCCAGAGAAAACATACTCAGCTTTCCATTCATCAAACAGGATACTTTTGATTGCGGAATCCCGAGCAGCTTTGCGGCTTTTTCCTGAGTCAGGCCCCGGTCCTTGATGATTTTTGAGATGAGAAGCATGATACGGGCGCGGGAAAGAAGGCGTTCCGGGTTTTTGGAATCGATATCCCGGAACACATTTCCGCTCCCCCTGAAAACCGGTTCTTTTCCGCTCATAACGCCCCTCCTCTCCGGTAGTGGATTCTATAGTCTTCTTCGGCCGTCTTTAAACGCCTCTTGATCAGCTCGATATCATCCTGCGGAGTCTTGATGCCATGCCTTGATTTTTTCTGAAAACAATGCAGAACATAAATCACTTCCCTGAATTTTACGGTATAGACCGCCCGGTAAGTGTCACCGTCAAAATCCTCTATGACTTCCAGAACGCTTGCCCCTCCAAACCCCTGAAGAGGTCTGGCCGAGGCCGATTTCCCGCCGTACTGGGCTTCCATTAACGCGTAACCGATATCGTCCTTCACATCTTCCGGAAAACCTTGAAGGTCTTTGCGCGATGAACCTACAAAATCCAGCTTTTTCAAACCCTGTCTCCATTTGAAATATACCATATTTGGTATAAATTACAAGAAACAGATTTTATCCGGGAAAGACTTCGGAATGAAGAAAGCGTTTCAGAATTTATTCAGAAAGTGCGGAAATAGCTCTAGATCCAGGATTCGAGTTTGGAAAGCAGGCTCTGGAGCCCCAGCTTGCTTTTGGCGGAGATCAGGATGCCTTCGGGCCAGGCCAGGCGCACGGAATTCTGCTCGGTTTCATTCAGCATGTCGGCCTTGTTCAGGGCCAGGACTACGGGCTTGTCCCCGGCTTCGATCTCGGTGAGCACTTTTTCCACAGAGGCCTTGAATTCCGCTGCCTTGGGGCTGGAAACATCCAGCACATGGATCAAGACGTCCGCGTGGGCCGCTTCTTCCAGCGTGGCGTGGAAAGATTCCACAAGCGTGTGAGGAAGGTCGCGCAAAAATCCCACAGTATCGATAAAAAGAACATCACGCCGGCCGTTCAGATTTTCCACACGCGTGACAGGGTCAAGCGTGGCAAACATCTTGTCTTCCACATAACTGTCCGCGCCGGTCAAAGAATTCAAAAGCGTGGATTTTCCGGCATTGGTGTAGCCCACCAGCGCCACGGTAAAATAGTTTTTCTTTTTTCTTCCGGCACGGATCAGCTCGCGGTGTTTTTTGACTCTTTCCAGTTCGTCGCGCACCTGCTTCAGGCGGTTGCGGACTTTTCGTTTGTCCTTTTCAAGTTCCTGTTCACCCGGGCCGCGGGTGCCGATACCGCCGCCAAGGCGCGACATGACGCCGCCCAGACCGCCGATGCGCGGCAAGGCGTAGATGAGCTGCGCAAGCTCCACCTGCAGCTTGCCTTCATTGGATTTGGCGCGCCGGCCGAAAATTTCCAGGATCAGCGCGGTGC